>JANSWS010000671.1 GCA_024743355.1 bacterium | reverse complement strand
GGTCTCAGGTCTCAGGTCTCAGGTCTCAGGTCTCAGGTCTCAGGTCTCAGGTCTCAGGTCTCAGGTCTCAGGTCTCAGCTGCCGTCCGTCCCCTCCGTCCTTTCTGTCCTTCCCGACTGTCGCGTTCGCGACTTTTCTGAAAAGCTTGCGCGAGCTCAATTGGTTGTCTTTTCTACTTGCTCGGCCTGGACGCTGCTCTTCTGTTTTTCTTGCTGGATGCTGTCGATGATTTGCAGCTGTAGATCCGCCTCTTCTTCCAGGCCCATCTCGCGAAATGCCTTGGCCAGCATCTGCCGGGATTGAATGCGATCTTTGTCTAATCGGATCGCTTGCTGATAGCACTCGATTGCACCGGTAAGATCTCCGGAGATTTCGCGAATCTGGCCCAGTGTGTCGATGTATTCGGCATTGCCGGGAGCGTTGGAGATAGCCAACTGGCTGAGTTGCATGGCTTGTTCTAATTGCGAGGGATCGGTGAGCGCCAAAGCCAAGGCCAAATTATTTTGCGCGGTAGGACTTCCTGGAGCTTGCTGCAAGGCTATTTTCAAATGGGGAACGGCCAGGGCAATTTCTCCATTCCGCAGCTTTCGTTCCGCCAGGAACATATGGGCTACTGCCGTTGCCTCACCATTGCCTACCTGCCGCTGCAGTGCTTGCTCGAGTGAATTACTGGTAGCCTGGCCCATTGCCTGTAATTTAGCAATTTCTTCACCGACCTTGGGATTGCTGGGATCAACTCGCAGGGCCGCGTCCAACAGCCCCAATCTGGCTTGCAACTGCCCGTCTTTGACTTGCATGCTGGAGAGGTATTGCAGTCGGTATGCCTCGGACCGCAGACGCTTCAATTCAGGCCGGTTTGGATCGAGCGCGAGTGCCCTTTCAAGTGCTTGATGCGCTTTTTCGGCATCACCGTCCAGCAGAAAGAACTGAGCCAGACTTATGTAGTCCTCAACGGTACGTTCGCCACCGCGAATCTTCGCCTCCAACTTCTGCTTGCTCACCGAGGTGATATCGGCGTAGGTTTTGATGCGTCCGTGTCGCTTGGCCATGTCGGCCAGCATCAGCCGCAGATAGTCGGAGCTGGCAGCGGCTTCTGAAAGTACCGTCAACGCCTCGCCAACTTGTCCCGACTTCTCCAACAGACTGGCATAAATTCCCGTTAGCCTGGCCCCCGAACCGGACCAGCTAGTGGCAACAGCCAAATCATTCAGTAGCGAGCTGGATTGCTGGGGATCGAGAACTCGGTCTCCCTGATTCAGAAAATCGACGGCCAGCCATGCATGCGCGGGAGCGAACCCTTGATCTCCTGCGGGAGCCAGGTGCCGCATCATGCTTCGCGCCTGACCCAAGCGGCCCCCATTGGCCATTTCCACGGCCACCAAATACTTCGCTCGCTGGTTCGAATCTTGCAGCTGCAGTACGCGACGCAACAGCATTTGGCCATAGTCGCTGACAGAGGCTTGTTCCATCAACAATTCGTCACGATCGGTCATAGCCTTCTCCGCCGATGCGTCCTCCGTGCCGGCGGGTTGATTCTGAGCTTCATCGACCGTCGGCTGGCTCGCTGCGACGCTTGCAGCCGCGGCGCCATCCGAAACGAGGCCATCGCTGAAACCTTCGACCTCCTCCGAGGCCAACTTCAGGTAGTGAGAAGCCAACTCGGCTCGGCTCTGGTAGTTACCCAGGCTAATCAGGGCAATCATGATGACGGCGATGACAGCGGCGGGCAGTACCCGCCATAGAGTGCTCCATTGCCGCGTGTAGGACCAATCCATCAAATACTGGAAAGTGCCCTGCAGCAGGAACCTGGGATGAAGAATGGCTTTCACCAACACTGGCAGCGGTGATGGAAAGGATTCCATGATGGTCTCATCGATTGCGGCTTGAGTCGCGAAGGGTACGCACTTTGAGTGCGAGGTTGTTGCTATGAATTTTCGGCGTCCAGTCCGCCGCCGGGAGCTTCCTCGGCGTTTGCGTTATCGTCCGTATCGGTGGAGTTGGAAAGCTCTGCTGTCTTGCCAGCGAACTGCTGCCGCAGGCCATCAAACACCCTTTGCAAATTCTGCAGCTCGGGTCGCGTCAATGGTTCTCCCGTCTCGCAGACCATTCGAATTTGCAGCGTGACTTGATCCTCGTCACGTTTTTCTCCACCCAGAATATCCAGCACGTTGATCAGGTTCTGGCCGCCGCTACCGCTTGACCAATCCGGTTGGCCAGTGAAGGGCTCGAGTGTATCCGTCAAGAAACTCGCGTAGAGATAGACGAGCCCCCCGAGATCATTTTCGAGTTCTGCCTCGTAGATGGGCCATGTGTCATCCGAGGCTCCAAACAAGATCGTTTCCTTACCCACTTTCCACGATCGGCGCTCCAGGGTCCGAGCCGGATCGCTCCAGCCGAGGAATGGGTGTGAGACTTG
>JANSWS010000086.1 GCA_024743355.1 bacterium | reverse complement strand
GTTGCGGCGAGTCGCAGTCGGTCAACTACTCGGCACCCGTGGTTTCCGCTCCGGCCCTCACGGTACCAGCCCCACGGGCTGAGGTTGCCGACGAGCGCACGGAAGTTGGTTACGACTGGCCAGCCTTTTTGGGACCTCAGGGCGATGGCACGTCGCGAGAGACAGGCATCGATCCCTCGCGGTGGAAGCCCATTCCTCCACTGCGCTGGACATTGCCTCTGGGTACCAGCTACGGTGGACCCGCTGTTGTTGGCACGCGGCTTCTACAGTTTGATCGTTTTGACGACGAAGAACGATTGACCTGCGTCCACACCACCACCGGCGAAGAGCTGTGGAGTTGGTCCTCCCCCGTGCGTTATGAGGATAGCTACGGATACAACAACGGACCTCGGTGTTCCCCGATTGTCGACGATGGTCTGGTCTTTACCTACGGTGTGGCGGGCAGGCTTTCCTGTGTGGAGTTGGAAACTGGAAAACCCTTATGGAGCAAAGATCTTACGGAAGAGTATTCGGTCGTCCAAAACTTCTTTGGCGTGGCCAGTAATCCGTACGTCTTCCATGATCTGTTGTTGGTCATGGTGGGTGGTAGTCCGCAGAGTTCTTTGGATCTCGGCCCTAGTGAATTGGACAGAGTTGAACCCAACGGATCCGCGGTGGTGGCTTTTGACAAGCGCACCGGCGTGGAACGCTATCGGTTGGGAGATGACCTGGCCAGCTACGCCTCGCTGACCGTCCGCGAAATCGAAGGCAAGCCAACCGGCTTGGCCTTTGCCCGCAATGGACTCCTAGCCTTTGCCCCGCAAACGGGTGAACAGCTGTTCGAGTTTCCGTGGCGATCCAGCAAGTTGGAAAGTGTTAATGCGGCTCTTCCCGTCACGGCTGGCGATCGAATACTGCTGTCTGAATGCTATGAGATTGGCAGCGTGTTGCTAGAAGTCCAACAGGGGCAGCCGAGCGTTGTGCGTCGTGACCAGGGCTCCTATCGCGACTTGTCTTTCCGCGCTCATTGGGCGACCCCGGTCGTTATCGATGGTTACCTGTACGGATGCAGCGGTCGCAACCAGCCCGATTGTGATTTCCGCTGCGTGCGGCTCTCTGACGGCGAAGTCCAGTGGCAAGTTCGCACGCACGAACGCAGCAGCGTGTTGCATGTGGACGGCTATTTGATTGTGCTCGGTGAAAACGGGACACTGCAATTAGTGCGTCCCAATCCCCAGGAGCTGAGCGTGGTAGCGGAAGCCGACTTGATGGAAATCAACGATCCACAAGATGGCGCCCCATTGCTCCAACCACCCTGCTGGGCCGCACCTGTGCTCGCACACGGGTTGCTCTATCTCCGTGGCCGAGATCGTCTAGTCTGCCTGGATCTCATTCCTCCACAATCCGATTGATATACGATCCTTATCTCGCCGGAGCTTTGAACTTCCCCGTAGCCACGCTCACCAGAGCGTGGTCGCTTTCCGGTACTACGCTCGCCACAGCGTGGTCGACGTGTCCACCGTTTGGCGACGGTGGCTACGATTGGCAAATTTCCATTTGCCGCTCGCCTTAAGTGCCCCAGGCGGAGCCGTTCAGGGAACGGGTTTACCATGATCGGCGGTGATTGTTTCCGAATAGGCTAACTCGCCGGTTCGACCGTGAAAGTATTGCAAGATCACTTGCGGATGCGGGTAAGCAACCCATCGCTTGTCGCCCAGCCTTTGCGGCATATTGAATACGTTATTGACGGTCACCACGCAGAAGTAAGGATAGCAGCGATCCAATCTTGGGATGTCAGGCAAGATGTAGCTGGACCAGCGGATGTCGCAGTAGCGTTTGCCGGATTGATACCAGCCGGTGGCGGGCCGATCGTCTTCGTCCAACTTCGGCACGTGGTTGACCGAGTTATGCGGACCGCAGCAGAACTCCCAGACGCGATCGGTAACTCGGATCGCGAAGCTATTGTGCAGATCGCCTGTCATCACCATAACCGGCCTTTGAAGGGCATCCCAGAATTCCACTAGAGCTTCGCGTTCATCCAAGAAGGCCACCCAAGCCTCTTCCTTATTCCCCTCATCAAACTCGAAACCGCCCGCGCCCGCATGGGGGATAAACATCGGCACGCTGGAAACGACAAAGAAAAATTCTGCATCACTTGCTGACATCGAATCCATCAGCCACTGTCGCTGTTGCTCTCCCAACATGGAAAGCCCTGGCTTGTCCGGTTGACGGATGTCATGCATCTGTCGGTGGCTACGGGTATCCAGCAGATAGATTTCGCAATTCGCTACCCGAAACTTGCCATAACTGCGACGACCAATTGAATAACTGCTCTTGCCGCTAGCCTTGGCAGGCATATGCAAACGTAGAGTGTGGGCATCCACGACTTCCAGAATGTCGTAGACGCGGGAATTGGGGTCCCCGCTATCATCATCGTAGCGAATCTCGTTAATACCGGCCGTTTCCGTGCCCCAATGCACATGTAGATTTGACAGAGCATCGAAAGGCAGCTGGGTGAAGTCCGCTGCTGGATCAACCAGCAGATCGCTGCCTTGCGTTAGCTCGGCTTGGCCAAAGTGAATGTCTGCGGAATGCTCTACCGGATTCGCCCAGCCCAAATAGTCGTACCAGGCTTGGGTGCCAATATCGCGAAAGACGGTCCGGCGATGGCGACGTCCAGCGCTACCCGCTCCCCAAATATCGTTCACCAACTCGTGGTCATCAAAGGTGAAATAGCTGGGCACGTTGCGGTGCCACTGCATCAGTGGCTGTCCGCGAGACATGTACAGTTTGTAATTTTCCCACACACCCACAATGCTGGGCATCTGCTCCACGACACGAGGCACTTCATTTTCCAATCCGTTGGCCGCGATCCAGGCTTGTGCGGGCGTATCCCTGAGTTCCTCGTACAACCAGTCACCATTCATGATGGCGAAATCGATCTTGTCGGCGATCAAATCGTTCATCGTGCGATAAGTCGGCAGGTCATGTCCAATTCCATGAAGTGGATTTTGGTTGGCGCAGCAACCGATCTCAAAACTAAAATTGAACAGGCCTCGAGGATTAAACTCGGAATTTCTGAGCTTGTTGGAATCGGGCAAAGTCTTGAAATGCCCTGCGCTGCCTTGGGGCAGGTCATTGATAAAAACCTGGTAGATATAACGAGTATCAGGCTCTAGTTGCGTCAATTTCACCGACCCGGCACAGTCGTGGTCGTAGGTGGTGGTCTCAGACAGTTGTCGGTGATCGAATCTCGGAAAAATTGGGACCTGCTGCAGATCCTGTTCGATGATAGCATAGCGAACCTCGAACGGAGTTGGCTCAGAAGTACGAGCCCAGACCGAGATAGAATCGGATGTCGAACCACCTAGCATGGGGCCATGTGTCATCGTCGGCGGATCTTGCGTATGGGCTGCATTAGCTAGCAAACAGGCAAGTCCAAGCGTCAGCAGACCACAAATCGGAAGTCGCTTGGCTTGAACAGCGGCGTCTGCTTCCCGAACGAAGGTCAACCGGATTTGCCGGCAGTAGAGTGCATACACGGGAACGAAATCCTTGTGAATTTTTCTATGAACATCGTGTTGGTGGTCTCTCACGCGTTGCGAGCCGACAGGCGGGGACAGCCATCGGAGAATCCCTGATTCCTGACACCTCGGCTTGCCTCTACCGCTGCTTGCGACCGATTCCAGCAAGCAAACCCCTCGGCGGTCGACCTCGTCAGGCGTGCTTCTGGTTCATTGTGATCGACGATCGAGTATGTTAGTGAGTTTGACTGCAATTGCCACATTTTTGGCTCGACAGGCACGAACTGGGACAATTTTTTACCGAGAATTCGAATAGACTCGGGAATAATCTTGGCAATTTCGCACTCAGGATAGGCGGACCAACGATTGGATCAATCGAACAGCGATCTCCGTACGAGCAAGCCGGCTTCGGCGGACGGACATAAGCAAGCCCAGCAGGATCCTCAGTCGATGGCGACAGTTGATGGCACATTCTGTACACAGCCAGGCATGAACGAGGGTTCATTGGCCCGACCTGCGTCGTCGCATGCCGCGGCCCGTTCGGAGTCTGGCAGCCAGGTTGAATTGGTGCTAAGTCGACTCGGCAGTTCCCTTAGTGATAGCTCCCTGAGTGATGAGGAGCGGGTTGACGCGACGGAGTCTCTGGTCGAGGCATTCCACCAGGATGTGTACCGTTACAGCTACTGGTTGAGTGGCTGCTCGAGTGCTGCGGAGGACATTACCCAAGAGACTTTTTTGCGAGCTTATCGTGGGCTGCATGCATTGCGGTCACCGGCAGCAGCCAAGAGTTGGCTACTGACCATTGCGCGGCACGAATTTTCGCGATGGAGTCGAAAGAGCATTGCGGCTACCGTAGAGAGCCCCGTCGACAAGGCGGACGAAACACAACACACGCAGCAGCTGGAAACGCAAGAGTGGCTGCAGCGAGCGCTGGCGGAGTTGCCCACCGAATTTCGAATGGTGATTTTGATGCATTATTTCGAGCAGCTTAGCTACGCGCAGATCGCCGAGCAGTTGGAGGTTCCGATCGGGACGGTGATGAGTCGCCTGAGCCGCGGAAGAAATCACCTGCGCGTTGCTTTGGAACATTTGGAATTGCCCAATCGAGAGCGGTAACCGACCTGCCATGAACGCCGAATACGGAAAAGACGAACCAGCATTTAGCGACAGCGATTTCGAACAACGACTTCGCCAGAGCCTGCATGCGGCCAAGGTACCACCGGGATTACGCTCCAGACTGAACCAACGGATTCGTGATGAAGCTGGATGGAAGCTGGATAAGCCGAACGTAGAGTCTGGTAAGCATGTGGCGGCGCACTCATCCATCCTGATGGATGCCATGTCGAGCAGTGCAGTAGCGGCATCCGAGTCGATAGCCTCCGAACCATCAGATCGCAATTCAGATTCTCTGGTCAGGCCCGCGCGGACAGACTCCATGCCCGATGTGGCAGTCATCCGCAGGCGTTGGCAGACTTCGGCGATCGTTTTGTCCTCGGCTTTGGCATTGTTGCTTATGCTAGGCTGGTCCTGGCTAGGGCGATCGGCAGCACCGCATATGCTGGCATCCCATTGTGTGCATGAGTTGGAAAACCTGGGCCCGCTGGAAGCTCCACAAGCGCTGCCCGAATTCCCAGCGCACGTAAAGCAGTTCGTATCGCAACATTTGAGTCTTTCTCAGCCGAGTCTGGATGGCCAGCAACTTTGCGAGGCCGGCAAGTTTGGCTCAGCGGCACAGGTTTGGAAGCTATCGGATCGGCGCGGAGCCGTATACGTTTTCGTATTTGCCGATCCTCCGCCGGTCAGTGGACTAACATCCCAATTGCGGGTGATTCGGGACAGCGGTCCGCTCAGTCTGGCAGCCTTGTCCACGGGTGAACATCTGTTTGTGGTTGCGACCGCGGGAGATGTCAGGCAATTCTTCCGAACCGCATCGTTTGCCTAACCCTTCACGTCCTGCTCAGCGCGAGTTTCATCTGGGAGCGTGTGATCGCTAAATTCCCGCGTTGCTTCCCAAGCCTGAAAGACGGCTCGCGTTCTGATTACTCCAGGCACGTTAATCGATAGCCTGCGACTTCGGATCGGTCACCTTCTTCCACGTTCCGGATTTCCAGCCCAGTGACAAGGCGGGATGCGTCGATAAATAACTGCGCTGTTCCGTAGTGCTGGAGAACTCTGCTACCCGCTCCAAAGACCCAGGCGTGGCAGGGCTGGCGTATCCCGCCTGCAATTCCATACAGCGAAAACTGGTTGCACCGTCACCATTCCTTGATGTGGAGATCTAACGTGAAATCCTTTGCTCTGGCGATTTTTGCGATCGCCTTGACCGCTGCCCCATTGAGCGGGCAAGAACCGCTGCCTGACCCTGATATACCGCTCTCCAATTCGCCGTCGACATCCTATGCCTCTCCGCCGCCGCTGACCTATGCGCAGCAAACGGCCAGATTCGAATCGGAGCAGAGAATTCTTCGCATGCAGTGGAATAAGTGGATCGGATACGAGCCGCTGCGGCCCACGATGAATGCCAGTTACATGTCGAACGGCGTTCAACGATACTATATTCCCGCCCGAGGCGTTATCGTCAGCCCCGCTTACGCCAATGCCTGGTATTGGTAGTCCGGCTGACATTCCACTCGGCTCGGCCTCTGCCTTTGGAGTGGGGGTCAGCCAGAATCCGTATGGCCCAGCGACATTCTGGGCCATTTTTTGTAAGCTGAGAGCTTCTGTCATTTATAATGTGAGGTGACAGCCCCCTTCCTTGCGGCATGTTCGCTTGCCGCCCGCGCAAAATATTGGCTGGTTGCTGAGTTCGTTGACTCCGCATCTCGAATTGCAACGGCACCAGTTGAGAAACAGCGACCAAATCCCACCTACACCATCCCCCCTTGCCTCTGGGTTCGAACTGTGCGAACAACGCTGCTCTTTGTCGGGACTCTGCTATGTTTGCAGGGACCGTCAGCAAACTACGGTTTCGGCCAAACTTCACTACCACCCGTTGTGGTGGACGAGATCATTGCCCTGGAGGTCAACCAGGGTTACCGGATTGTTGGAGCCGTCGAGCCTCTGAGAACCAGCACGATTGGGGCTGCCATTGGCGGACGTGTGGAAGATTTCATGGTCGAGATGGGCCAGCGCGTCGAGTCCGGAGAAGCCCTGGTCCAACTGCGAACCCAAACGTTGTTAATCGAGTTGGATGCGGCAAACGCGCAATTAGAACTCTACCTGCAGGAATTGGCCGAGCTGGAAAATGGTTCCCGTCCCGAGGATATTCAGGAAGCGGAGGCCATCGCCGCGGGCGCCAAAGCCGCGATGGAAAATGCCGGCAAGCAACTCGAGCGGCTGGTGGCACTCAGCAGCTCCCGAGCCGCCACCGAAGTTGACTTGGAAAACGCTCGGGAACGCGCCCAGACAACCCGCTTTGCATTCACGGCTGCGGAAGCTGCGTTGCAACGGATACGCGAAGGCCCACGCGTGGAACAGATCGCTCAACGACGGGCTCAAGTGGACTTGCAGAAGCAGCAGATCCGGCTGATCGAGGATCGAATTGAAAAGCATACGATTCGCTCCCCGTTCGACGGCTACGTATCAGCCAAATACAGCGAGGTCGGAGCCTGGATCAATGGAGGCGATCCCTTGGTCCAAATCATCGAACTGGACCGCGTAGAGATACGGGCGCCCGCTACGGCTGAGTATGCCTCTCGACTGGCATTGGGCGATAGCGTTCGAGTGGAGTTCCCGGAATTACCCGACAAACTACTGGTCGGAGCCGTGGATCGCATCGTGCCGATCGCGGACAGCCGGGCACGCACCTATCCCGTTTTTATTCGGCTGAACAACGAGTTTCGTGCGGGCAATGTTCCTCAATTACTGGCCGGCATGCTGGCGCGTGTGGAATTGGCTGCCGGAGCTGAGCGCAAGTTACCGCTCGTTCCCAAGGACGCACTGGTACTCAGTCAAGGACAACGCAGCATCTTTGTCGTCGAACCCGATGGCGCGAATTCTCGAGTTGGTACCGTCCGCGAGATTTCAGTGGATCTAGGAGTTGCCATGGACAATCTGATTCAGGTCAACGGGGACGTTCGCGCGGGACAATTGGTGGTCGTAGTGGGCAACGAGCGTCTCGCTTCGGGTGAGCGTGTCAGCTTTGTCCTGGACCCCAACAACCAGCCAGCGGGTGGTTGAGTCATGGTCTCTAGCCTGCCAAGCAATCCCTGGGTGGATGACTTCTGGCTTGTCTGAATGCTTCCATGCCTCTTGCTTGGCAATGATGTGACTGCCTCCCTGCCTAGTGTGTCATTCTAAGACCCCCGCTTCCTGCGGAACTCATCATGCATCTTTTTGAATCTTTTATTCGCAATCCTGTCAAAGTTGCCGTTGGCATCTTGATCATTGCTCTGTTTGGCTCCATCTCTTTGATGTCCATGCCCAAGCAGCTGATTCCCGAAGTGCAGAATCCCGTGTTGGCCGTGGAGACGAGTTGGCCCGGGGCGAGCCCCCAAGAGATCGAGCGTGAGATTGTCCTGGAGCAAGAAGAGCAATTGGCCGCGGTCGAGGGCCTGATCAAGATGACCTCGGTTTGCCGAACCGGCTCCGCGGATATCACCTTGGAATTTGCTGTAGGTACAGACCTCGGTGACGCCATGATGCGGGTCAACACCCGACTTCAACAAGTCCGCGACTATCCAGTGAATGCGAACGAGCCGGTAATCGAAGCATCGAGCACTTCCGATCGCCCCATTGCCAGATATGCTCTAACCGCCCGTCCGCCAAGCGTCGATGCGATTCGGGAATTTCAATCAAAGCATCCAGAAGTGGCAGAAGCCCTGGAGCCCGCGCTCAGAGCAGCCAACACGGGCTTGCGAGTCTTTCGCCTGCAGCAGGCTTACGAAGCCTACAAGAATGACTGCAAAGAGTTGGTCGAGCTCTTGCCTCCGGATGTGGATCTGCAAGAAGTCCGAAAACTATCTGAGGATATCATCGAACCTCAACTGGAAAGAGTCCCCGGGGTCGCCGAGGCGGAAACCTATGGTGGGCAAGATGAAGAACTGCAGGTCATCGTTGATCCAGAAAGACTTGCGGCTCGTAATCTAACCGTCACCGATGTCCGAAACGCCTTATCAGGGCAGAACAAAGATACGTCCGCCGGAGACTTATGGGAGAGCAAGCGCCGCTGGGTCATTCGCACGCTGGGGCAGTTCCGCGATCCCGAACATGTCAAGCAGCAAGTATTGACCTCTGAAGGCGGCACGCCGATTTACGTTGGCGATGTGGCTGACGTGGTGCTGTCTTACAAAAAAGTCGACAGTTTGTCGCGCCGCTACGGCCTGACAAGTAATGGACTCAGCGTGCGGGCTGCCTCCGACGCGAATGTGCTGGAAGTCATGGAAGGTCTGTACGCGGCCACGGATACATTGAATGAAGGCGTTCTGAAAGGTCTGGGGCTGGAGCTTTTTCAATACTACGACGAGACCGAATACATCAAGTCAGCCATCAGCTTGGTCCAGCAGAACATCTTTGTGGGA
Organism: bacterium; assembly: GCA_024743355.1. Classification (GTDB taxonomy): domain Bacteria; phylum Planctomycetota; class Planctomycetia; order Pirellulales; family Pirellulaceae; genus Aureliella. The sequence continues at coordinate 12,448 of JANSWS010000086.1, read as the reverse complement.
GGCGCTCTGACCTTCATTGTGCTCATGCTGTTTCTGCATCTCGGTCGTGCCACGCTGCTGATCGTTCCCGTGATCGCTGCCAGCTCGGTGGCCTCGGTATTTATTTCGCCTTGGTTCTTCCCGATCACCATACTACTGATGCTCGGCGCAGGTCTATTGTTCGGACGCGGCGCGTTCGTTGTGGGGCTAGCTATACCTGTCAGCATCATGGGCACGTTTCTCATGCTCGGGCTGCTCGGGCGCTCACTCAATGTCATCAGCCTGGCTGGCCTGGCCTTCGCCGTGGGCATGCTGGTCGATAATGCGGTGGTGGTATTGGAGAACATCTATCGCCGTCGGGAATCCGGCGAATCCGCCATGCAGGCAGCCGCCAATGGTACGGCCGAGGTTGCCGGAGCTGTGGTTGCATCGACCCTAACGACCATCGCAGTTTTTGTGCCCGTGCTTTTCGTCCAAGAGACCTCGGGGCAATTGTTCAAGGACATCGCCATTGCGATCTCCTTTGCGGTGGGACTCTCCATGTTGGTTTCCTTCACCATGATTCCCACGGCCTCAGCTCGCCTGCTGCGGCGTCCAAGCTCGGTCTCGCCCAAGGGACGCCCAGGCCGGCAGGAAACCGGCGCGGCAAGCAGTCGCAGCGGTCGGCTGGCCAGCTTGATTCAGAAAATTGCGTCTAGTTTCTCAGGATGGGTAACGCAAACCAACGAATGGATCTTGTCCAAACGCAGCAGGTCGCTGGCCGTCATTCTGTCCATGGTGCTCTTCTCCGTAGGTGTCAGCTATCTGCTGTGGCCCAAAGTCGAATACCTTCCATCAGGCAATCAAAACTTCGTGTTCTGCAGTATGTCGCCGCCTCCGGGGCACAACATTGACCATCTGATTGGGATGGGCAAGAAGCTCGAAGATGATCTCCAACCCTATTGGGATGTCGATCCGGGCAGCCCCGAAGCTCAAGCTCTGGGCTACCCAACGATTGACTATTACTTTTACGCGGTGCGGGGTACCAGCGTATTTATGGGCTTTCGCGCGACCGACGAAACACGTGTGCGAGAGTTGATTCCTTTGGTATCAGGGGTCGCCAAACAATTTCCGGGGATGCAATCGGTCACCAAGCAATCCAGTCTTTTCGAGCGTGGATTGACGGCAGGGCGGACCATTGACATCGAGATCTCGGGCGGAGACCTCGTTAAGCTGACCGCAGTGGGCAAAGAAATCCTGGGCCTGCTTACCGACCCGAAGGATCCCGTCATTCCAGGTGCGCAAGCCTCTCCTCAACCCAGTCTGGATCTGGCCAGCCCCGAAATTCATGTACAGCCAAAGTTGGTGGAATCTTCGGAAATGGGGTTCACGGCGGCCGATCTCGGCTACGCGGTCGATGCCTTTGTAGATGGTGCCTATGCGGGTGACTATTTCGTCGACGGCGACAAGATCGATTTGACCATCAAGGGGCCCGACTACTTCACCCGCCACACCCAGGACATCGAATACTTGCCCGTCTCCACGCCCAACGGGCAGATCGTTCCGCTGAATGCGCTGGCGAAAATCGAGTACAGCAGCGGACCTGAATCGATTCTTCGCCGTGAGCGACTGCGGGCCATTAACATCTCCGTGACTCCGCCCATTAGCATGCCGCTGGAGGAGGCGATGCAACGCATTAATTCGCAGATCATCGCACCGCTCAGAGAAAAGGGAACGCTAAATGCCGAAACGATGGCCAACTTATCAGGAACCGCGGATAAGCTTCGTCAGGCATGGGACGCGTTGCGTTGGAATCTGCTACTGGCCCTGGCAATTACCTACTTGCTGATGGCGGCACTCTTCGAGTCCTGGTTGTATCCCTTTGTGATCATCTTCACTGTTCCCTTGGGAGCGGTTGGCGGCGTCTTGGGTTTGTCCATTTTGAATCTGTTTGTGTTGCAAACCCTGGATGTTATTACCATGTTGGGCTTCATCATCTTGATTGGCACAGTGGTCAACAATGCCATCTTGATCGTACACCAGTCGTTGAACTTCATCCGAGAGGGTATGCCGCCGCGAGAAGCCGTGCCGGCTAGTGTCCGCACGCGAATCCGCCCTATCTTCATTACCACGACCACGACGGTGCTGGGATTGTTGCCCTTGGTGGCTTTCCCAGGGGCTGGCAGCGAGCTCTACCGTGGTTTGGGAGCCGTGGTATTGGGAGGGCTAGTGCTGTCAACCGCCTTCACACTCTTCCTGGTACCGGCAGTTTTTGTGCTGACCATGGATGCCAAGGCCGCCATGGGAAGATCACTCGGCAATCTGGCTGAACCTGAGCGGATCGCCGAGCCTGCGGCCGTGGCAGGCGAGTAAGACATTACTCTGGCAGCCAGCACTCGAAGATTCGAATAGGAACACGGGAATCATCGAGATGGACATCGTGTTCGAGGGAATGCCAGCCCGCTTCGCGGATCCATGTGGAAAAGCGGTCTCCGGTATGTCGATGCGGCTCACTCACGTACCATTTTCCGCCTCGTTGCAAATGCTTTCGTGCGCAGACTTCCAAGGCCGGGAACAAGTTTGGGTCATACACCAAATCCGAGCCCAGGATCACGCTAAATCGCTCTTCCAAGTAGGCATCGCGGCCCCAGCTTAGCAATTGAAATTGCATGCGCTCGCGAACCGGCCAAGCATTCAGCCGGGCAACTTTGAGAGCCAGCGGCACGCAATCGGTACAAATAACGTGAGCACCGCGCAAGGCCGCACCGACGCCTGCCTGCCCTGAGCCACACCCCAGTTCCAGCACCCTCGCTCCCTGCAGATCAAGCTTCGCCAGAAAGCGATCCAGCCCTTGAGCGGCCCTCCAGGTAGCCGCCCAAAAAGGATCCCAACTCTCAGCCTGCTCATCGTTGGCTGCGACGGCCTTTTCCAACAAAACATCGGGGTTGCCGACGCGGAGCCAGCAGAGCTGTTGGTCGCCGAGCTGAATCGACGACTCGACCAGATCGACTTCTCTCTCGATCTCAGCCTTGAGCTCCAACCAATCGGCATCGGCGACAGGCTGATTTCGCGTTGAACCAGACAGTTGATCGTCGATGTTCATGCCTCCGCCCGATTTTTCCCGGCTCGATTGCAACGCCCGAACTGACTGCAAGGCGCGAACTGACTGGCAATCAAGCCCTCCGTCAGCCCCACACCTTTTCCCCGGTTGCCAATCGAGCTTTCACCGATCACTGCGTTAGAAACCGCGTCTGCCAAGGATGTCGTTGAAATCCGTCAGATGGTATCCGATGCCTGCGTAATCCAGGGTCCTGCACAGTCCGCGAAGGGCCACTCCAAAACCATCGGGACCGGAAAAACCTCCGAACTGCCCGCCACCTTTGACGTGTGGTTCCAGATCAAAAATGACCCCCGGAGCCCCTAGCTTCTTCATGCGTTTTTCAATTTTCGGTAGTTCACCTACCAAGTCACGAAAGATAGCCTCGTGTCCGGTATCGCCGATATCGGCTGGCACGAAGTTCTTCAGTGAAGCTTCATCAATATGTTCCAGACGCTGAACCGCAGAGGGATGCCGGTAGTCCTTAACATGGATCCAGCCCAGGCCACGCTTCATTGCCAGGTACTCGGCAAACACTTCATCGGGGGTCATGCCTTGGCAAACCAGATTGGCCCCATCGAAGATCAGCACCAGACACGGATTCTTTACCTGGGCGTGAATCTTGGCCAGCAACTTGCCGGTCTGGCCTACCAAATTCGCCTCGACCTCCAAGCCGAAGACCAGCCCCTCTTTTTGGCAAAGATCCGCGATCTGCCCCAATTGATCCACCACTTGGGGCAGATGCTCGTCGGGGTCGCTGCCAGCGGGATGGTAGAAGGAAAATCCCCGCAGCAACTTGGTACCCAGCGTATTGGCCACATCGCAGGCATGTTGCACATCCTTCTTCAGGTACTGTTTGAATGGCACGTAGCGGTTCTTCGTTCCGTCCTCGACGTCCAACAATTTCACTTTGCCGATTGGCGAGCCAACGGTGGCGACCTGAAGGCCATAATCCTGCTGCAGCTGGACCACCTGACGCAGTTCTGCCTTGTTGAGATCCATGGCATTCTTGATGCCATTTCCGACGTCGATGAAGCGGATGGAGTAATGCTGCAATCCGACGGCCGCCAACGCGGCGAACTGCTGAATGGCCAGCTTTTCGTTGGCAGCCTCATCGGCGAAACCGCTCAGAATGACTTGGGTATTCGACATGGAATCGGTTCCATACTAGAGTCGTTGAGTTGAGTAACATAAACGGCGGAGTTCAGGCCGCACGCATCTAGACAGATTGCTCGTATTCGACGCGAATCACCGAAGTAATCCCCCCACGTGCTCCCCAGTGACTCTCGAGCGTCAGCCGTTTGGGCTGGCAGACTGCCACGAAATCGTCCAGGATGCGATTCGTCACGTTCTCATAGAAAATGCCCTCGTTGCGAAATTTCTGCAAATACAGCTTAAGACTTTTCAACTCGACGCAGTGCTGATTGGGGACGTAGCGGAAGACGAGCGTACCAAAGTCCGGCTGTCCGGTTTTTGGGCAAATGGATGTAAATTCTGGACACTCGATCTCAATCTCGTAGTCCCGATTCGGAAAACTATTTTCGAATACCTCAAGTTGATCTTGAAAGGGCGTGCTCACCGGTAAGAATTCTCCGCAGAATGACTGGTTTTGATGGAATGGGCAGTATGAAAGCTGAAGCCGAAAATCGAAAGGGGGTTGACGCTCAATCCGCTTCGCTGCTGCGCGTTTGCGAGATCTACGAGAGTATTCAAGGCGAAGGCTTGCTGACCGGCACTCCCAGCGTATTCGTGCGTACAAGCGGCTGCAATCTGCGATGTTGGTTTTGCGATACGCCATTCGCGTCTTGGCAACCTGAGGGGCAGCATCTGAGCTGGGATGAAATTGACCATCAGTCCCGGAAATTCCCCGCCTCTCACGTGGTTTTGACCGGCGGCGAACCGCTGATCTTCAAGTCGGTCAGCACACTCTGCCAAGCCCTGCGGCATGGAAAGCGCCACCTGACCATTGAAACAGCCGGCACCCTCCATCGCGACGTCGAATGCGATCTGATGTCGATCAGCCCCAAGCTCTCCAGTTCCGCCCCTAAGCAAACCGCTTCGACTTGGCATCGAGTCCATCAATCGCGGCGCGAACGGCTGGATGTCGTCTGGACCTACATGCAGAACTACGCCTACCAATTGAAGTTTGTCGTCAACAATGAAGAAGATGCCCTGGAGGTGCTGCGGTACCTGGATCTGCTTCCTGATTACGACGGGGAACGTGTGCTCCTCATGCCACAGGGAACCGAAGCCGAAAGCTTAAAGCGGCAAGCCGAATGGCTCATTCCCTGGTGCCGCAAATACGGCCTGCGTTTCTGTCCCCGCGATCACATCACTTGGTTCGGTAACCGACGTGGAACTTAGCCGCCAAGACGCAGGCTGTCACAGGCCATACGCTCCAACACATGCTCGTTAGCTCAACCAAAACGCCAGAACTCGCGGCGTCGGCGACAACTGCGGCATTGTTGTTGACTTTACGCCACATCGCTGCGCCAGTCGTACATCACTCGCAACACCCCGGGGTAGTATCACCAGACTTGTAACGATCATGCAGCCTGCCAGACGTGTAGTTACGGCCTGGGATGTCGCTTGCACTTCCGCCAAACATCGCATGCCAAAATGCGTTCCGATTCATATCCTTGCGGAAAGGCACGCCATGAAACGATCTCTGCTCAGAGGCTGGACCAACGACGATTTTCACATGCTTGAAAAAGGTGTTATCCGTGCCCAGCACCAGTTGCATGAAACTGGGCTGTTCAGTGACGAGAGTCTGGCTCAGCTACTAGACAACCAGCCGGATGATTTCCTGACCATCTCGACCATGGGCAGCGATCCCACGCGTTTCGACTGGATCGAGGGCGATCGCAATGGAGCATCTGGCCGGGAAATTGTTGAGCTAGTGCACGCCGGCAAGCTGTGGCTCAATATGCGGCAGCTGATGAAGTTCCAACCGGCTATCGCACAAGTCGTGCATGACATCTATGACGAACTGGAATCCAAGTCACCCGGGTTCACCGCACAAGACCGCTCCGCCAACCTGCTGATTTCTTCCTCCACTGCCATGGTTCCCTACCACGTGGACATGCCCGTCAACATGCTGTGGCACATTCGCGGCAAGAAACGCGTCTGGGTCTATCCACATTTCGACCATCGCTTCGCATCCCAGACGGTTCTGGAGAAGGTTTGCGGTGGCGAATTGTCGGAAGACATTCCCTATGATCCCGAATTCGATCACTACGCACTCGTGTTCGACGTCGAACCTGGCCAGTTGTTGACCTGGCCCCAATTGACTCCCCACCGCGTACAAAACCTGGGGGGCCTGTGTGTCTCTCTATCGACAGAACACAAGAATGCCCGAGCGCGACGCCGCATCAATGTACATGAGGCAAATTACTGGCTTCGAAAGCATGTCGGCAAGTTCTGCAATTCCGCCAGTGCGGAAGGAATCGGAGCCCAGGCCCGCCAGGCCCTCAGTCGGGCCATCCGACTGGGACGCAAATTGTCGGCCGGCAAAGCCAAAGAGCAGTTCGTCTACACCAAGAGCTTTGCCATCGATCTGCAATCGCCGGGCGGCATTCGCATGCTGGACGTCGAAACTCGGACTCCTGAACTCCTCCGCGAGGCCGTTTCCACTTAGAAAGAATTTCGAAGGCTCTTCGCAGGCGGCCAAGCTGAGCTGTTCTCACCGGCGAATATCTCAGCCAGCCGTGGTAAGTAAATTTCGATCAATTGCTGCCTGATAGTCGCCTTTCGCGTCGCCGCAGTAACGCTCTTCCGCGGCCTTCGCGGAGCGACAGGCGACAGTTATGGATCGAACGAACAGAAATCTTTGCAGCCCTCTCAGTCGGAACGGTCTCCAACGATGCAGATTGCTATTTACGACCATTGTCACCCCCAAGGCCAACTCTACCAGCGCTGGAATGATTTGGCTCAGCATCCGTTGGAAACTCCCGGATGGTTGATGAGTTGGTGGCATGCCTATGGCCAAACCGATCCCCGCTGCCAGCTATGCTTGGTAACGCTGTCCCAACAGGGACGCTTGATGGGCTTGGCGCCCCTCTATCGTCGAGACCGTTCCCTGCACCTTCTTGGAGACGGAACGGCTTGTACCGATCACCTTGGTCTACTCATCGGCACATCGTCGTTGGAAGCCCATCGGCAGATCGTGCAATGGTCAGCAAGTGAGCCATCGGATTGCGGCTCGATCTTTCTTGAGTCGGTCGATGACGGCACACCCACGCAACAGGTCTTGGGACAATCTCAGCTCCCCACACATCGGCTCGCAGTCGAGGCTAGTTGCTGCATCGACTTGCCGGATTCCTGGGAAGCCTATCTACATGGTCTATCCAAGAACCATCGCAAGAAATGTCGCCGCTGGCAGCGCAAGTACTTCGACACCCAGCGCGTCCAATGCCTTTCGACCCTGAGCAGGTCTGGCGATGGCGAGTGCACGAACTGGAGCTTCGATGAGGCATTTACGACGCTGATACGCCTACATGCGGATCGTCATCGCGGTCGCGAAGGCGGTGCGTTCTCCGATCCGCGCTTTGTGCAATTCCTGCATTCTGCCTTTGACAGCCTATCGCATTCAGGCCAAGCGGAGATCAGCGGTATATCCATCGACGGTATCGTGCAGGCTGTGGAATTCGAGCTGCATAGCCCGCAAACGACCTTTGCTTATCAATCCGGTTTGGCCAGTAGCGGCTTGCCAAACGACGCTGGCTGCCTTTCCTTGATGAGCCGCATTCGCACGGCCATCGGCTCCGGCAAGACCCGCTTCGATCTCATGCGAGGCACGGAGAGCTACAAATATCACTGGGGTGCTCGAACGGTCAAAGCATCGAGCTACCGGCTCCGCAAGCCCACGCTGCTGGGTCACGCTGCCCGGTCGGCCGACCACCTCCGCTCCTACTCAAAGCAACTGGTCCGAGGCATCGCCGGCATGCTTTAGGCGAGCGGCAGATGAAAATTCAATCGTAGCCACCGTCGCCAGACGGTGGATGATCGACGACGCCGCCAGACGGTGGATGATCGACGACGTCGCCAGACTGTGGATGATGTCGACTACGCTTTGGCGTCGACCACGCTCTGGCGAGCGTAGCTACGGGGACGTCGACCACGCTCTGGCGAGCGTAGCTACGGGGACGTTGACCACGTTCTGGCGAGCGTGGCTACGGGTATGTTGAGGCAACGACCGGCGAGTTCGCCCAGCAAAGCGATACCTCAGTAGACCGCTTCAAAAATCGGTAAAATCTCAGCAAAAACCCCCTACTTGCCGTTCGGATATCTTACATTGATTGCTGGTGGTGTTTGACCGATTTGAGAGTTCGACTCAGGCACCGCACTTTGCCAAAGGCGGATTGACGAGTAGCTTCGATAACCAAGGACGAAGATGCTTGGAAACACGCCCTGCAATCGTATCTAAGGCCCAGGCCCGAAATGATACAAGGAGTGCGCGAAAGGTCATCTGACTTTGCTCGGCTGACGTCTGTCAACATGAAGAACAATCTCGTCAGTCAACCGAGGATGCAAAGGCGACCACGCATCGTCAGATGGCCTTTTCACCACCCTTGAATCCCACCCCGCGAATTCCCCCGATTTGCAAGCCAGCTCTGCTGCGACCCCAAAAGGATCGCTGGACCAATAATTTCCACCTTTCGCTCCCGCGAAAGCTGCAGAACAACGCTACTTTCGCGGGAGCGAAAGGCGACTATCAGACACCGGGCTGCCGGTACGTAACCGTTCACGGTGAGTAGCCACGCCCAGCCAGACGGCTACGTAGACCTCACGCTCCGCCGTGAGGTAACTCGACCCATGCGTCGACCAACCCGTTTGTTTACGTCGAAACAAAGTGAGAGCGGCTACTGCAGTAACTCGACACGTACCGTTATCGCCCCCTCGTTATCCGCTCGCTCATGAGATGCTTCGTTGAGGCGGAAAAACAACTCGCCGCTTTGGGTAAGATCGATCTCCCGGCCGGAACCAACCGGCCATTCGTTGATAACCCGAGAAGCTTCTTCGCTCCGCATCGGCGCCGCAACAGCCATCATCAAGCGGCCCAAGGGATGACCATTGTGGTACTCCAGCGTGACTCCATCGGCTTCGCTGCGCCAGTCCGCAGGCACGCGTCCAACCACAAAGCTCCCGTCCGCAGCCACCTGGATTCTTTGTCCAGCTGTTACGTAGATGCCGCTGGCTTGCCAGGACTTCCGCGAATCTACCTGCAACTCAACCGATTCCCTGGTGATTGCCTGAGGAGCTGCGCTGATGACCATTAAGCCCGCATCGGACTGGAAGCCGTAATCAAGATCGCTGACAAACGCGTTCCATTGTTGACGTATTTTTGGCCAGCGTTCCCGTAACCGCTCGAAGAGCCAGCGAGTTTGAGTAAGATCCGACCGCATCGGTTGCTGCAACATCTCTTGAAAGGCAGCCTTGGTATCGGGCTGTTCCATCAGGAATAACACTGCAGCCCAACTCCACGCGTACGCTTCGACCTCACGATGGGCCGTGTTGCCATAGCGCATAATCGCCTCCAGGGAAGGTGCACTACCGTCCTCCAGCTGCTGTTGCACGCGTGAGATACGCCCCCAGTAAGGCACGTCATCGCGGCTGCCAGGCACAATCCCCATCTGCAAATTCACCTGCTGAGCGTCCCAGCGGTGCGTGGCCAGCAACTCGGCCATGCCCTCCATCAACCAGGGAGGACCACTACTGCCGAAGTAGCGATTCATAAACCAATGTGTTCCCTCGTGCAGCAACAAATGCCGGCGATAATACGCACTGGGTTGCTCACTGACCCACAGATCATTGCCATACTGAAAGCCGTACGGGAACTCCGGCAAATGTTCCGGAATCATGCCCGCCTTCTCAAACCTGTCGCGTTCCAGCATGACATAAGCCCGCGCATGCCAATCGCTGACGTCCTCCGGCGGAACGCCAAAGGCTTGGCACCACAGGGGCATTGCCTGCTCAAAAACTTGCGGCAGAAGGCGCAGCTCATCGTCGATCGGCAAATCCGTCACGATATCCACGTATCGCCCAGTGATCAGCTGAAAGCCAGCGGGCAAGTGCGAGCCCGCCTCGAAGTCGCTACCGCCTGACTCCGAAACAGCCGCAGTTTGCCCCTGAAGCACGGGGCAGAGAATGCTTGGCCACAGAACGGTGATGCACAGAAGAGCCAGGCAGCCTGGCCTGCCGAGCAGCGGCACGAGCATGGCCGGACGCCGGTGGCTGCTGGACACTACGAAAAAAGTTGGGATCTGCACGGGTAGGAAATTGAAGCTCAAAGCACGGTCTCCCTGGCGGAATGCGGAATCGAAAGCCGCCCCACGGTATTCTACTTGAGAGTTCCATCGCCTCGCCAAGACGAGTACACTGTGGAATCCGTTGAAAGCATTTTTCTGTCCACCAACCTACCTATCCTTCCGAGAAACCAGCATGTCCCCATCAGAAAATTCCGATAAAGCTTCCTGCCAAACTGGTTCCAAGACATCCTTCCAAAAGTCGGGGCCTTCGCGTCGTTCGTTTCTTGCAACCTCGGCGGCGGCTTCGGCAGTGGCCACGATGGTGCACTCATCTACCGCTCGTGCCGATGACAAGCTGGAGCTGCGGATGGGCATTGTCGGCTGCGGGGGTCGAGGCAGAGGCGCCTTGGAGGACTCTCTATCCATCAATGATGGCGTCAAGGTAGTCGCAGCGGCAGACTTGTACGCCAAGCAGTGCAACTACACGAGAACGATACTCGGCAGAAAATTCCCTGACAAAATCGACATCGCCGACGACCGCATTTACGAAGGCTTGGACGCTTACAAACGGATTCTCGACGACAAGACGATCGACGTGGTGCTCCTGACTACCTCGCCGGGCTTCCGTCCCTTCCATCTGGTGGAAGCCGTGGACGCAGGCAAGCACATCTTCGCTGAAAAACCATCGTGCGTCGACCCTGCGGGTTACCGCATGTGCCTCAAGGCGCATGAGAAAGCCGAGGCGAACAACACGGCCATCGTTACCGGCACGCAGTACCGACGCCAAGTGAACTACATGGGTGCCGTGGAGCAAATACGCAAAGGCGCGATCGGCGAAGTGATTAACGCGGTCACTCGTTACTGCTCAACTCCTATCTGGTTCAAGAATCGCGAGGAAGGAATGAGCGATGCCGAGTATCAGATGTTCAACTGGATGCACTTCATTTGGCTCAGTGGAGACCAGATTGTCGAGCAGGCAGTACACAACATCGATGCCATGAACTGGGTCATGGATGGACCTCCCGTTTCGGCTTATGGCTGCGGTGGCCGGTTCACGCGGCCAGAAGGTAGCGAGATGTGGGACAGCATGTGCATCGATTACGAATACCCCAATAATCGCACGGTGTCCTTCATGTGCCGACAGATTCCACAGACGCAAGTCGATAATGGAAATGTCATCTATGGTTCGGAAGGCATTTGCTACATCGGCGCAATGAGCAACGGCTCGCGCATTACCGATCGCAAAGGCAATGAGATCTGGAAGATGGAGGGCTCCATCGGAGCCGCCTACCAGCAGGAGCACAAAGACCTGATCGACTCGATTCGCAGCGGCAAACCCATCGTTGAATTGAAGCAGACAGCCGACAGCTCGCTAACGGCCGTTATGGGGCGACTGGCTGCTTACACCGGTCAACGTGTGACCTGGGACTTTGTCACCAAGGAATCCCAGCTGGACCTGTTTCCCAAGGATTTGACTTGGGAATCCTCCCTCCCGCCGGCCAAGCACGCGGTGCCAGGCTCCACGAAACTGGTTTGATTTCTATACTGGTGTTAAATCGCAAGGAAAGCCAGGCCGACCGGTCCCCTGCGCTCCGGTCGCCTGGCCTTATCCCAATACAAGGCATGCAATACAAGGCATGCAATACAAGGCATCCAGTGCGACGCCGTAATAGCTGAGACGGCCGCATGCCTTGCACGCCTCGTGCCTTGCGTTTGCAGATCCCAAATACTATCCAGGACGATTGGCACCATCCAGAACGATTGGCTATTTTCCACATGAGCGGAATCACCGAAAAATATAATCAGGCAGAAAAGCTTAAGGACGAAGGTAAGTATCAGGAAGCGATTGAGTTGCTCCAGGAAATCCTCTCCGAGGATGAGAATCACGTGCTGACCCACCTGACGCTGGGACGCATCTACACGCTTACCGGCGATTTCGAGAAGGCGGTAGCCCACGGCCAGAAGGCCTGTGAACTGGAACCCAACGATCCCTTCAATTTCACCGCCATGAGCGTCACTTTTCAGCGTGTCTTCGCTGGTACTCAGGACACAAAGTACATTCAGTTGGCCGAGGATGCGATGGCTGAGTCCCGTCGTCTGGAATCGCTTCGATGAGCAGCGAAGAACTGCCGTTGCAGGGCAAAAG
>JANSWS010000805.1 GCA_024743355.1 bacterium | reverse complement strand
CGGTTTTAGTCGCGAAGCGACGACAGGACGTGACAACCGATGTTGTAAAAAGTGTTTGGTTGTTCCACGTTGTCTGGTCCCGAGATGGGCTAAATACCAAACAACGTAGAGAGTGCTGACTTTCTGACCATGTCGGGTTTTCCTTTTGTTTTAAAGGAGTTCCGACACATGGACGGTCCTATTGGAGTTGGGCGACGAAAGCTTGCAATAGAGTTTCATTCGGATCGATATGGGGTGGAACGCATCGAACTGGCCTATCGACGCCTCCAGATGCTAGCATCGCCGGATTTGGGCCGAAAAAGCAGCCCACCAGCTCCCCGACCGTCGTTACCTGCACCCGCTACTTTCGCTCCGGAGATACATGGATGACTCTTCCGAAAACGATTGCTCTGTATGCCCGAGTCAGCTCGCAAAAACAGGCGGACGAGAACACGATTGCTTCGCAACTTTCGGCGATTCGGCAGCGCGTCGCTGACGACCAACTACAGCTGCATGCCGAGATGGAATTTTGTGACAACGGCTATTCAGGGGCCGATCTTGTACGTCCAGCTCTGGAGCAACTGCGTGACCATGTGGCCACCTCGACCATCGATCGCTTGTACGTTCATTCGCCCGATCGACTCAGTCGCAAAATGGCCCATCAAGCAATCTTGCTTGAAGAGTTCCGCAAGTACGAATGCGAAGTTGTGTTTCTTAATCAGAGTGGCGCTAGCGACACTCCTGAAGCAAACCTGCTGATCCAAATGCAAGGCATGATTGCCGAATACGAACGCGAGAAGATACTTGAACGCACACGCCGTGGCCGCAAGCACTCTGCCATGCAAGGCAATGTCAGTGTCTTCAGTGGTGCTCCCTACGGCTATCGCTACATCAGCAAATCGCAAGGCGATGGTACGGCTCGATGGGAAATCGATCCGGTTCAAAGCAAGCACGTCAAGCAGATTTTTCAGTGGGTTGGTAGCAATGGATGCTCGTTGGCCGAAGTCATTCGTCGCCTGGCAGAACACTCAGTCCTTACCGTAAATGGTAAATCGCGATGGGACCGTTCAACAATTCTTGGTATCCTGCGGAACCCTGCGTATCACGGCCACGCCGTTTATGGAAGGCAGCGTTTGGCCCAACGAAAACCAGGGAAAAGAGCCAAACGAGGTG
>JANSWS010000614.1 GCA_024743355.1 bacterium | reverse complement strand
CCTCCGCCCCCGCCGCCCCCAGACGTTCCGGCATTACCTGAAGACGGCACGACCAGCTCAGCAAACTCGCTTCGCGAAAGATTGGAATTGCACCGGCAAAATCCCGCCTGCGCAGCATGCCACAATCGAATTGATCCACTCGGTTTCGGACTCGAGAATTATGACGTGCTGGGCCGCTGGCGGACCGAAGATGCGGACCAGCAGCCTATTGACGCTCGAGGAGAATTACCGGATGGAACTCAATTTGAGGGGCCACAGCAATTGAAACAGTTATTGCTAGAACGCAAAGACGATTTCATCCGAAATTTGACCAAGAAGATGTTGGGCTACGCGTTGGGAAGAACTTTGACGATCGAAGACAGTTGTGCCGTCGACAGCATCTTCCAAGAAGTTAAAACCCAAAATTATGCCGCACAAAGTTTGATTTTGGGAATCGTTCGCAGCCCAGCCTTTCGCTATAAACTGGGTAGTATTTCTACCGCGACGGTGCCGGAAGCCCTGGCGTGTTGTCCTTCAGGAGAGGATCCATGAAAAGCCACCGACCTATTTCACGACGAACGATGCTGCGCGGCACCGGGGCGACATTGGCTCTGCCTTGGCTGGAAGCCATGTCGACTGATTCTGCTCGGGCGGCCGCCACGACCTCACGACCGACTCGTTTTGCCGCGTTGTATGTTCCCAATGGAGTTCGTGAGGATACCTGGACGCCGTCGGGCAGCGGTCGAGATTTCGAACTTGGCCCTGCTATGAAGTCTCTGGAAGACTTAAGAGAGGAGCTACTGATTCCCACGAATCTGTGGAATCAGGCCAGCAAGCACGGTGATGGGCACTACGTCAAGACCTCTGGCTGGTTGACCTGCACAACGATTACCAAGTCGATCGGTATCGATGTCAGCTGCAACGGTGTATCCGTGGATCAAATTGCGGCCCGTAGCGTCGCAGGGCAGACGCCATTGCCTTCGATGGAATTGGCCATCGATCCGGTCAGTACGGGGGTGGATACCAATGTCGGCTATACCCGCGTTTACGGCTCGCATATCGCTTGGGCTGGTCCGACAAAACCACTTGCCCGTGAAACCAATCCGCGTTTGGCATTCGAGCGTCTTTTTCGACTGACGCAACCGCATTCCGGGCAAGCCGCGCGGGATGTACTCTTGCTGGATCGTGTTCTGGAAGACGCTATGCGTTTCCAAACAAGGCTGGGAGTCGCGGATCGTCAGCGGATGGAGGAGTATCTGGATTCGGTACGCTCACTGGAATCAAGAGTGCAGCGAGCAACTCAGGATCGCGATGCATGGCAACCTTTGACATCGGTCGATCCGAAACAGAAGCCCGCAGCGGGAATTCCCGAAAGCCATCAAGAACATGTACGGTTGATGATGGACATCCTGGCCTTGGCGTTCCAAACGGACGCGACCCGTGTGTGCACGTTCATGTTCGGAAACTCGGTCAGTGGCAAAAGTTTCTCTTTTCTGGACGGTGTCCAGGGCGGGCATCACGACATCTCGCATCACCAGAATGATCCGGAGAAGCTGCGGCAGTATCAAATCATTACCGAGTGGCACGTCGAGCAGTATGGCTACTTGCTGCGGAAACTGCGTGCCATGCAGGAGGGAGAGAGCAACGTTCTGGAGAGTTCGATCATTCTGTTGGGCAATGAACTACGCGATGGTAACAGTCATAGTCCGCACAACTTGCCGTTAATTGTCGGAGGTCGAGCCAACGGTCGGCTGGCCGCCGGTCAGCATCTCGAGTATGAGCGCGATACGCCTTTGGCCAATCTCTACGTATCGCTTCTGAACGCTTTCGGGACTTCCACCGATCAGTTTGGCGACAGCACGGGAGGTCTCAAGGGAGTTTTGCAAGGCTAGCGATGATTTCGCCTGCTTTTTGATCCATGACTATTGCGGCCAAGCCCGACGTCGAAATGCACCCACGTCCAACCAGCAAAGCAGAGAAATGTGCCAAGTCGCAAAAGTCAGGAATTTGTTGAGCTTCGAATACTGATCAAGTTTGTAGGCGCAGTTGCCACAATGCAACGCTGATTGGCAGCAATTCCAAACGGGTTAGGCAAATTGTAACGCTTACTCGCTGGCGCGCAGTGCCGCGGTGGGGAACTTGGAATCGCTTGGGCCGAAGGCCAAATCGATTCTGACGGATTAGCGGAAGGTACTTAGGGCCATGCCCGGATTGTCCAGCATTTCGGATTCGGTTGGCGATGTGTCGCAAACTGCCCTCAATTTGGCTATCATGAGGCCATGGCTGAACCGACACAGATTTTGAATGAGAAAGACCGCAGGGGACGGCATGTATCGCACAGTCTGCTACCGCTCGTGTATGAACAGTTGCGGCAGCTAGCGGAGAAGCGCTTGGCATCCGAGAGGGCCGACCACACGCTGCAGGCCACAGCCTTGGTGCATGAAGCCTATCTGCGTTTGGAGGGAAGCACGGATGTCGCGGTTTGGGAAACACGCGGTCATTTTTTCGCAGCCGCGGCCGAGGCGATGCGGCGTATCTTGATCGAGTCTGCTCGGGCAAAAAATGCCAAGAAACGCGGCGGTGATTTGGTGCGGGTGGAACTGGGAGATTTCGTCTGTCTGAGTGACGAATCTCCCGAGCTGCTGCTGGATATTGATGCGGGGCTCAACGAATTGGAACGCGAGGATCGTGAAGCAGCTGAGTTGGTTAAACTCCGCTTGTTCGCCGGAATGTCAGTCACAGAAGCCGGTGAAACACTCGGTATGTCGCGCTCCTCCGCCTATGAGAATTGGGAGTTCGCCAAGTCCTGGTTTGCAGTCTACCTATCCCCGTTTCGAGCCGGTGGCTAGGGAATCAGCGACTCAGCTCGTCGCAGCGTGATCCTTGCTTTTGGTTTTTGCTGGACGATTCGAGGCGGATTTTCGCATGAGTTCAATAGGAAATGCTTTAGCTTGTTCACGTTAGGGTGGGCGTTCGGCACATTTTACGCGTGTCGCGGTGCTGAAGCTGCGAGGGAGCCCAAGTCGTCGAATCGAGTGGGAGCTTGGGCTTAAGGCCTAGCGGCTGTAGTCCTTCTATGGGATCGTAATCAGAGACATGCAAGCGGACGCCGGTGATT
>JANSWS010000345.1 GCA_024743355.1 bacterium | reverse complement strand
CACGATCCTGTTCGGAAACCGGGACGTAAAAGTACGTTCCGCTTGCCGAGCGGATCGTCTCGCTGGATGCCAGGCAGCCAAACCATCAACCACTACCAACCAACCACGCCCAACACCCAACCCAGAAGGCGCCGGCACACCAACGTCGCCACCCACGAACCACCCGCAGCCAACTCTTCACCCACGATCCTGTTCGGAAACCGGGACGTACAAAGACCAAACTCCCACAAAGTAGGTCCCGCTTGCCGAGTGGGACCTGGCGACGATTGACGTCGCCATGCAGGAAGATGTGGTCGGACAAGTCACCTGGTTAGCTTCTTCAACGCCAGCCGAGCCGTACTTTGGTGCAGACTTCCTGCGGTCCCTCCAAGTGCTATATCACTACCACGATCCCGTTCGGCAACCGGGACGTACAAAGACCAAACTCCCACAAGTACGTTCCGCTTGCCGAGTGGGACCTGGCGAAGCCGGCCCTCGCCATGAAGCTAGTTTTCGTCGGAGAACGCGGCTGCTTGCTCAGCTATCTCACAAGATTGCTCGCCAGTCATTCCTCGTCAGCCTTGACCTCGAGCACAAACGTATGGACGCCTGCCGGGTGTTCCCAAGAACTCCGCGTATAGTAATCGTAGTCATCTAATTCCTGCGCCAGGCTGAATTCCGCTTGTAGCTGATACTCCCTTTCTCCAAGGATCTGGTATGCATAGGGTGCGCCGGATTCTGGATCGATCAGCCTATCTTCGTCCAAGTCCAGAGTCTCCAAGTCAGCAGGAAGTTGGCCATGATCCTCGTAGTGCCTGCCAATCGCAGTGGCAATGTACTGCAAGTCATCAATGCGCTCCGAGTCCAGCCCCTTGCGCCACAGAGTTTGCGGTGAATCAATGGTCACTCCGGCCCAAACCACCGTGGCCGCGACAAGAGCGATTGAGCCGACCAACATCAACCTGCGAATCCACCCAGTTTGGACAGTCGGCCTAGTAGTGTTCCATTGGAAAGTTCCTAGCCAAAGAAAAACAAAGCCACCTCCGACCACGATCAGTAGACTGAGCGCTTTCAGCAAAAACCTGGCTGACAATCCACCTTCCAAGAACATGTAGATCAAGGTGGACCCATCAATCAAAATTGTCATCGCGATGATGAACAGAGTCAGATAGGTCAGCCAGCGCTCAACGACACCTCCAGAAACAAGTTGCAAGGCACTCACCTTGCGACCAATTTGCCAGACAAGAAACAGATACAGAGGGAAAAAAACCACCAAAACACTTATCGAGGATCGGATACTGCCATGCGAAAAACGCTCTTTCCAAGTGTCTTCCGTGGGATCCACCAGAGTTAAGTCAATCAGATGGAAGAGCATTAATATCAGGCTAACTGCCGATACATACATGCAAGTAAATAGCGACAGATGATAGAACGCCTCGATCGCACCTCCCTTACTTCTGGGAAGCGGAACCGGCATATCCAAGCTGGTCGCGCTGATTGCAGCCCCGATGTCCCTGTCTTTCCAACCGGCAGATCTCAAAGTGTGCCAAATAGCAACAGTGTCCAGCTTCTTATCGAGCGCGTGTGTCACAAACGCCTGCAATTCGTCCGCAGGATTCGATGCATGATTTTCCGTTGCGTTCACCTCGGACTCCTTGAGCCGGAAAGCTTTAGCCTTGAAAACTCGCGACGCTCAGAATCCGGCAGCAAACCACATGCCATCCACAAAGTAGTTCCGCTTGCCGAGCGGGACCCACCCAAAGTAGGTCCCGCTTGCCGAGTGGGACCTTGCGAAGCCTGAGCTCGCGATAACGCTAGTTTTCGTCGGAGAAGACGGCGGGCTACCTTATCAATGCCATGCGAACCGCAAGTACGTTCCGCTTGCCGAGTGCAACTCTCCACCCACGATCCCGTTCGGCAACCGGGACGTACAAAGAACCATTTTCGATCCGACGATTTACCCCGAATCTCGAATCGGTATTCTCGACTCAAACCACATTGCCCCAGCCCATGCGTCGCATGAGCGCAACGACGCAGTCGGTCAAAACAAGGGAGACAGTCAGTCCGATAAACGCCTTCAGATAGTGGCCAAACAGAAAACAACCAACCGTGGGCAGAACGCTATATACAATGGCTGCACTGAGCGCTGCGGCGAGCAGCGATAGCCCCAGATTGCGATCGGTCTTCACTTCCGGGGCCAGCTCGGCTACGGGCTTCCACCCCGGGCCCCCTGGTCGCACCTTGCGATAAAAACTCAGCAAGCGATCTTGATCCGTAGGAGCCGTCAGAAAGGTGGCGATCAACCAGGCAACAATGGTCGCGCCAGCAACTAGAAACATCAACTCTTCGTCACGTATATCCAGAAAACTGCGGAACAAAAGAAAGAAGAACAGCGAACCTAACATTGCGACGATTTCCGACCAGGCATTGATACGCCACCAGAACCAGCGGAGCATATAAACCCCGCCTGTTCCAGCGCCTAAGGCCAGTAGTATCTTCCAAATCTGATCGATATCGACATCTTTCATGATGTAAGCGGCAACGGCCCCCGTGCCCAGCACGAATATCGATACCCACCGCGATACACGTGTCAGCTGATGCTCGTCCGCATCAGGGTTGATAAACCGCTGATAAACGTCACGCACCAAGTAGGAAGCTCCCCAATTCATTTGGGTGCTGATGGTCGACATAAAGGCCGCCGCAAAGGTGACCAGCATCAGCCCTCGCAGGCCGACGGGACTGAGATCCCGCATGACCCAAGCAAACCCCGCATCGGCGCGTGCGGTCGGGGAATCGGAAAGGGCGTTTTCACGAACCTCCGGATAGATCGCCAAGGCGACAAACGCTACCAGCAACCATGGCCAGGGACGCAAACAGTAATGCGCCACCTGATACCAAAGCGTAGCCAACACGGCATGCCGTTCATCCTTGCATGCAGCCATTCGCTGCACGACAAAACCTCCACCGCCTGGCTCGGCGCCCGGGTACCAGGTTGCCCACCATTGCACCAACAGAAAAATGCAAAAGACATGCAACGGCATCCAGGGATCTTCGGCAGTAAAGCTTGGCAAGAAACGAAAGGCTTGATCATCGCCAAATCGCTCCACGACTTGCTGCTCCAAGGCAGCCATCCCACCCACATGCCTTACCGCAATCAGCGCCAACAAAATGCAACCAATCATGGCGGTAAAAAACTGGATCATGTCGGTCACTGCCACTCCCCATAATCCCGAAAGGGAGCAGTAAACACCAACTACCGCCAGGCAGATCAGAATAATGCCCCAATCACTGGCGATGGAATCCGCGGCAGCCGCGGTGCTGCCGGTCTCGGAAAAAACCGTCGACTTGAGGACAGTCAACATTGCCCCCGTGACCCAGCCGACAATGATGGGATTGATGATCAGGGCGACGTACACAGCCCGAATGCCTCGCAAAGCGGCCGCTGGCTTGCCGCTGTAGCGCATCTCCGTCAGCTCTACGTCAGTCATAACTTCGGCCCGTCGCCACAGTCGGGCGTAGACGAAGACAGTCACCATCCCGCCCATGGCGAAAGCCCACCACACCCAATTGCCCGCCAGCCCATTCTTGGCGATCAGTCCCGTTACCGCCAAGGGCGTATCGGCCGCAAAAGTCGTAGCGACCATCGAGGTACCCGCCACCCACCAAGGCAAAGAACGCCCTGATACAAAGTATTCCGCCAGGCTCTTTCCAGCACGGCGACTAAACCAGAGGCCAACCGCGATCGTAGTCACGAAATATCCAACGATAATGATCCAATCAATCGTGGTCAGGGTCATCTGCTTCCGCCGTTGCTCTTAGAAGTCTAAACCGATAGTTAAATTCCTCGCCCTTTCTGAGAGACGAGATTGTAAACAAAGTGCTTAGCAGCGGTGACAGGTCCGTGGTGATCGACGCTCACAAGATCTCGACGCCATACCGCGGGGCGATTTCCAACAGTTTGGCTATCTCCTCCTGCGATACTGGCTTGGGCTCGGAAGCCCCTTCTTCAAGTTGCTGACCGAACTCGCTGAACATCAACTCCAAACCGGAAGGGGCGACGGAAATGATCATGCGAGCCGGCTGTTCGGTTTGATTCTTGAAGCTATGCGTGCTGCCGACGGGCATATTGGCGAAAGTCCCCGGACCCGCAACCACTGTTTGTCCATCGATTTGAAAAGTGATTTGTCCCTCCAAGACATAAAAGGACTCCTCTTCGAGACGATGGCGGTGCAAAGGTGGACCGCCCCCCGAAGAGATCGTCGCCTCCCACATTGCATACTTTCCGTCCGTCTCATCACCTGTTGCCAGAAACCGATATACATCTCCCAAGATTGACATTGTCCGCCCCTTACCCACACCCCTCACCACCGGCTCACGTTGCGAATTGTCGTCCATCTGTCAAAGTTTCCTTTCATTGGCCAAGCAATGATCAGGCACCGCTTAGCCAAAAAACGATTACAACCCGAAAATAAACAGTCCCCTACTGCGAGGCCAACTGGTTCCCAGCCTGACTTCTCACCACGATCCCAAAGGCATTCTGCGCTACGACGCTCACGGTAACTCCAGCTTCGATCAGCAAGCCATCCTCGCTGATCGCGGGCATCTCGCGCCCATCGATGACCACCATGCCGCTCGGCTTGAGGGGAGCGGTAACCACTCCCTCTTTGCCAACATAGTTTCCCATCACCTTCCCGGACGGGGGCAATTTATTGGGCCGTTCCGTCTTTTGCGAATAGCAATCACAGCAGCACAGCTCGCAAGGACAAGAGGCGCAACCCGTACAACAATCCGCATCACAGGCTTCGCCTGGACAGAAGCAATCGCAATCGCCCCGACGATATACGGCTTGCATCGTTGCGAAATTCCACGCCCTGCCGAGCTTTGCCTTTTCTCTCCAAGGCTGAAGACGCGAATCCCGGTTGTTGGCCAGATCCCAACGCCTGCGTCTGGCCACGCGTTCCAAGTTGGCACGAATAATCGTCAGACTAAGTTCGGCATGCGGAGCGAACTGCCACAGAGTCCAACCCATGCCGGCGAGATGCAATTCCGCCCTCCGCAAAGAGTCATTCGCTGCCGCCGCACTCCGCAGGGGATTAAAGTCTCCGCTGCGAGCATCGGAACGCCAATCGACCGCGCAATCAAAAGCAATGATCGCGGCCCCCAAATCGCCACCCATGGATTCCATCTGCTGCGCAACATCGGTTCTTTTCAGAACACTCTCTGCAAACAGACGAAAGACATAAGCGAAGCCCTGCGAAGTTGCTCTCTGAAATTCCGCCAAGGCGACCTCTTCTACTCGACGATTCTCTACCTCGCTATGACGACGCAAAATATTGTGAATGTGGCTTTCAAAGTCAGCATCAAGCTCGCCAAAGTATCTATACGCCGACTGAATCCTGCGTTGGTAGACCTTTAACGCCGTACGCCCGAGCAGCGAACGGCGGTCGGCAACATCGTCTTGCCATTTGATGGAAGCCAGTAGCAGAGTGAAGGCCGCGCAAAAATCGTCCAACTCCTGACTGAACGCTTGCCCATCACAGCGACTTCTCAATTGACAGCACTTTGGGCTATAAGTCGCCGGCTTGGCAACAACTCCTAGATCAGTCGCCAGGCAACGTAGAAAAACGGACTCGTAGCCGTGAAAAATTGCGGATAAACGCCCCAGCTGTGTCCACTGTCGCTGGCAGCTTACAGCATACAACCGACGATAGTCATCTCCGCAGCCGCCGCCGGACAGGAAACCAAACATGCTGACTTGCCGCTCACAGAATCAAGTATGCGGACGGATCCAGCAAGCGATTGTGGCACTGGGATCCGCGGAAAGCCTCGAATTCTAACCATTTTTAGTAGGCCGAGTTGGCCATCAAGCAGCAACTGGCCTGCTCACCCGCCACATTGGTTCCTTTCCTGCTCACCGCTTAACAGCTCAGCAACCTGACTCCAACTCCTCTTCCTACTCCTCGTCCTCGTGCTCGTACTCGTGCTCGTGCTCGTGCTCGTACTCGTACTCGTACTCGTACTCGTACTCGTGCTCGTGCTCGTGCTCGTGCTCGTGCTCGTAACAGGTACCGCTACCGTGCGGTACTGCTACCGCCACTCGCGCCCACAGCACTCCACGCCAGCGATGGACCACGTAAAACCAAGCTTGCTGACGGCGGAAAGGACAAGCTTCGCAAATGGAATTGAGTTGTACTCCGCATTCCGAGCCAACCTAACAAATCCCTAAGATCCAGCCTTCTAGATCGGCCACTCCGCGTTCTTGATCGGTGAGCGGAGGATCGAAGTAACGCTCCAGCAGCCCGCGTTGGTCGGCTTCTTTCAACCAACGAGCCACGGCATAGGCGTCTTGCTGATCCGCGCTACGATCTTCGTTGGGGTAACGCTTGCGAAAAATGGAGGGATAGACTTCAGCCAGGACCGACTTCCCTTCCGGTACCTGCCAACCGTCAAAGGGCCAAAAATGGACCCAGTCACCCACCTCGCGTCGGATTCTGCGCAACCAAGGCAAGCCAGCGTGTGTGGACTTGGCGACTGACCCCTGAACATCAAACTGGAACACGCTTTTGGCCGAACTGGTCCACAATTCCGTCAAGCGCAGTTCGCTGTTCTGACCGCGGCGATCGGGAGGATCTTCTCGGTCTCGAATGAAATCTACATACATGTGGTCTTGGTCGGTTGGCCAGTGCTCGCAAAAATCATCCAGAAATTGCGGCCACGACTTCAATCCGTAACGCTCGTAATAGCTAGATGGAAAAGCGAAGCCGTGGTCGATCCCCGCGATAAAAGTAACCTTCTTCCGAGCTTGTGCGATCAGCCATTCCGCGATCTCCTTGCGACACCAATTCTTGTAGGTCTTCTCGGAAGAAGCCGGAGACAAAATGCGGCTTGGTTCTCCCTCGCCAGACGCAGCGTAAACCTGCAATGCCGGAGTTCGACAATTAGGAGACTGCCGACCCGAATAGTCAATTCCAATATGCAAGTCGAAGGTCGTTTTCATGCGTGTGGCCAGACTGATCCGTTGAGAATGAATGAAACCGCAAGATCATCGGCCCTGTCCAGCTAGAAAATCCGCACGACACGGGTCACTCTTGCGGCCGCACCGGTTGCGGACTGCACCTGGCCGTAGAACTGCCATTCTACTAACTTTCCAGGCGGACAAGCGACGGCGCGGGAGTGTGCCGGGATGAACCGGTTGGGCACTTTCAGACGGACTCAAGTAACGAGCTTCTGAGTTCGTCAGCCACAATCAGATTTGTAGAATGAACTTTTTGATGGTTCGCAAATCTACTCGGTATTCAGATTTTCCATGTGCCCCGACAAAAAGTCATTGGACTACCGCGGAATTGCCGCGATATGCTTCGGCGGATACGCAAGCATCTTGCTGGCGGGGAGCTTCGTGGTGGTTTGGAACAACTGGGTTCCAGGCTTCAATGGGTTGGGGAAGTTCCTATTCTTTTCTTATCCCGTCAGCGTACTGATTGCTCTGGTACTTTCCGTGTTCGGAGTTGGCTTTTCAGGGGGATGGAAGAGTTGGGTCGGGTTGGTGCTCGCCCTAGCCAACATCCTGGCTGCGTATCTTTTCATCCTTGAAGCAATGGGCAGAATGACTTAACGCTCTGGCTGTATCGCACTACCAGCGTTGATTAACCGTGCTGGAAGCGCGAGCAGAAAGAATCGAGTAGCAGCTCGAAGATGAGCAGGAGTAATTTCGGGCCAGCCTGCAGCAGTTTAACTTATGACATAGTCGCCGATCGCTCCGCGATCGTAGCGGTTCGGCCTGAAATACGCAGCGATCACAGGGCGATCGGCGAATTTCGATCCTACGCGATTCCCGAAAATGCTTTCATGAGCATCACATATGGTCATCTCTACTTCGGCTGCAGACCAGGGTCCAAGGGCCCAAATCGTTACGGCGATGACCCGTTGGAAACTGGACAAACATCCTAGCTGGACAGCGCCACTTTGCGACCGATGGTAACCCGATGCATAAGCGACAGAACAAGTCAGGCAAAATCCCTCGCTACCCCGTTTTGATGTTGCGCTAAATCGCGAACAGTTGCAGATTTATCATGCGAAAGATTGATCAATCCCACTCTCCACTCCGGCTCGTTGTACCACACAAGTTTTTGTTTTGCAGTCAGTTCAGACCCGTGATCAAGATTGCATCGATTCGACTTTCGTTTTCCCCTGCATAGGATTGCGGCGGGCAAACGGTGTTGGTGCGTCGCCTCAATCGTTTGGAACATAAGAGAACCGAGGAAACAGAGTAAGCAAACCGCTCTGTTTTCTCGGTTTTCTCCTGTTCCATCAACTAGTGCTGACAAGCTGTCTATGGAATAACTCGCAGACGCCAGCTTGCAATGTATTCTTTCCCAGCCGAACTTGTGTGGTACAACGAGCCACTCCGGGGAGAGTCGGATCCCGACTGGTCGGGACGGCCGGTGAGGGGGAGAACCGATGCGTCAGATGCGGCGCGAGGCATGCACTTTCACACGATGACGCGTCAATATTCCGACTGCCACGAAGCTCAACAAGTAGATCGCGCTGGGCTCTGGAACGACTGCCAACGAGAACTCCTCGAAGCCTGTACTCAAACCAGTGGCCCTGGCTTGCAGGCCGAGTCGGTAGTCAGCATTGGAAAAGAAATCAGACGGCAACCCACCCAAGACAAACGCTCGGCCACCAGTCCCAGTAGTGCTAGCCACAGCTTGAAAGCCGGGAT
>JANSWS010000307.1 GCA_024743355.1 bacterium | reverse complement strand
TGTGCACCGAATAGCCAAACAGCAAGACAGGCTTCTGAATCTGGCAGACATGTAAACCTTGTTTCCCGCCTGTGAAAGTAATTTCTTGCCTGTTTGCATTGATTTTCGCAAGTTGCCTATGCCTTGGCTAGACCGATTTGCCAAGAATCGGCACGAGCTATGCGGTAATCACACACTTCCCAACCCATATGCACGTTTTTCCAGCTGTTTTGCCCCACATAAAAAGCCCGGTGAGACATAACGCACAGACTTTTGTGTCACTGCGGTCTTTCGTCCCCCACCATCAACCCAACGTAATTTCAGTTTTGTGACCCTCAGCAACCCGGCGGTCGCGACACCCGTTCAAGGCATATCAGGCAGACGAATCCTCCGTTCCAGCACAGATAGCCGAGGTTCTTCAGCCCCATTGCCCATGAACCAGCCCAGTACTGGAGTCGCAGGCCGGCTTTCCACCGCGGAGCAGGATCATGTCGTTTACAGTGCGGGAAGCGTGTCTGGACGACGTTCAGAACATTCGAGAAGTCTTCCAAAGCGAATACGCGGAAGACTACGCCTACCCTCAGTATTACGATACCGAGGTGTTGGCCCGCCTCGTCTATGCCGAGGACTCCATCTTGTTAGTCGCTGAAGACTCGGAAACCCGCCGACTCGCGGGCACTGCATCGGTGGTCTTCAGTGTGGGAGCACACGATGATCTTACCGGCGAGTTTGGACGCTTGGTTGTTCATCCGGATTTCCGCGGCTGCGGCATTGGCAAGTCACTCATGCAAGCCCGGATCAACCGCGTTCGAGAGCGTCTGCACGTGGGTATCGTTGATAACCGGGCGGTGCATTCTTTCTCGCAGCGAATTTCGGAGCGCTTCGGTTTTGTACCAGTAGGCTTCATCCCGATGAAATTGCTGGTGCACACGCGGGAGTCCGTGGCAGTCTACGCGCAACACTTCTGCCAAGCACTTGAACTCAGACGCAATAATCCTCACATCATTCCCGAAGCGGCGGCCTTGGCTGCATTGGCACTGGAGAATTGCCAGTTGCCACAGGACCTGGTGATCGACGATTCGTCCTTGGCATACCCATCCGCTTCGTGCGACTGGAACATCGAGGAACTACAAACCCGCGGCTACACCAGCTTGCTGCGAATCGAGCGAGGACGCCTGCGGCACCGGGACATTTTTGGACCGGTTCGCTTGCACTACGGATTATTCCAAATCCATGCCCGTCACTCTCACTACCTGATTGCCAAACGCGGCGATCAGATTGCTGGGGGCGTTGGTTACATGATTGACCAAAATGAGAAGGCGGTAAGGATCTTCGAAGTGATTGCCGTTGACGAGCAGCCCATCCGGCCGCTGCTGCAAGCCTTACTGAATCGCTGCCAACATGAACTGGGGATGGAGTACGTCGATGTCGATGTCAGCGCACATTCCCCAAGGATGCAACGTACCTTGCTGGAACTTGGCTTCCTTCCGGTGAGTTACGTGCCAGCCAATGTCTTTGATGCGGTCGAAAGGTTGGATGCCATTCGTATGGCTCGCCTGTTCGTTCCGCTGCAGATGGGCACGATCGACGTAACCGCCAGGGTCCGCCCCATCGCGAACGTGGTTCTCTCCGCTTTCGAAAAGGCACAGATCTTACCGCGGCTATCCAAGGTCTATGAAACCGCACCACTGTGCGCCGGGCTGGCGGCTGAGCAACAGCAACTGCTGTCTGCGATCTTGAAAACCCGTCACTATGCTGCAGGCCAACCTATCCTGACGGCGGGCAGCCACGACAGTTGCACGCATTTGATTCTGGACGGGCGAGTTGAACTCCGCGATGCGTCTGGTCCAATCACAGAATTGAGCGTAGGCCAATGCCTGGGAGAGTCCAATCTGCTAGACGCCGAGAAATCGTCCCCGCCGCATTCCTTGGACGCCGTCGCAGTGTGCGATACAACCACAGCCTCGGTTTCGAACGCTGAATTCCAGGCCCTCATTCGCAGAAGGCCGGATCTAGGCTTGGTGGTATATCGCAATCTCGCGCGGGATGTCAGCTCCAAACTGCGGCAATGGACGGAGAAGTCTCGTCACCACTAGAGCCCCTCCTCGACGATCAACTCGAACCAGCCGCAGCGTTACCACCTTCTGGCGCACCCAACCAAAGCACCCGCCGGGAAATCTCCTGTAGCATCTCCAAGACCACAGTTGCAACGATGCGGAATGAGCTTGGGAAGCAAACGCCAGCAGCAGCCGCTCCCGGTATCCCAGGCCGAAAAATCGCTAGCATCCTCATCGCTTATCGAAAATCCTCAGGCCATCCCCTGCCATCGATGGCGATCGCCTTGCGGTTGAATTTAGATGGATTCGCCGGCATCCATTTGCCTCAACAACTGCTGAGCCATGCGAACCATCTATCTCGACTTTTCGACCACCACGCCTGTAGCCTCGAGCGTTCGTGATGCCATGCTGCCATTCTTGAATGAGTTCTACGGCCACCCGTCCAGTTCTCATTGGTTTGGCCGAGCCGCGCAAGAAGCCATTGAAGATGCCCGCAGCAATCTAGCCACATTGATCGGCTGCCATCCAGCCGAAGTGGTATTTACATCCAGCGGCACAGAAAGCATCAATCTAGCTCTCTTTGGCTTGGCACGCTCCATCGCTAATGGCTCCCCCAAAGCTCCACCCCACCTGATTACCAGTCGTCTCGAACACGATTGTGTCCGTCAGTGCACGCAGGTACTCAAGGAACTCGGGTGGCAAGTCAGTTACGTTGATTCTGACGCGGACGGCAGGGTAAGCGTCGAAGCATTCGAATCGGCGATTTGCGAGAGTACACGTATCGCCTCCATCATGCATGCAAGTCATGTTACAGGTGTTATCCAGCCCATCGAAGAAATATCCGCCATCTGCCAGGATCGTGATATTCTGCTGCATTGCGATGCCGCGCAGACGGTAGGGAAAATCCCGGTTCACGTCGATCAACTGGGCGTCGATCTGCTGAGTCTCAGTGGCCACAAATTGTACGCACCCAAAGGCGTGGGCGCCTTGTACGTTCGCATGGGCGTCCCCATGAAGCCCCTGATGTACGGCGATGGCTGCGAAGCGGGATTGCGCCCAGGTACGCCCAATGTGCCTCACATCGTTGGACTCGGCCAAGCCTCACGGATTGTCTCAAGCGGGCTAGAAAACGCCGCCAAACATCTGGAGAAATTGCGCACTCTTTTTCGGCAAGAGTTAGAAGCAGCGTTAGGCATGCGACTCACGGTCCACGGCGAGCATGCAAATAAGCTGCCGCACATCCTGAGCTTCGTGCTCCCAGGCGTCAACGCAGAGCTACTGCAATCTCGATTGCCCGAGATCTGCTTTCGTCCAAATCCCGCCGGACTAGCGGAGCGGAGCCGCGGAAGCGTGGATCCGTTGGCGAAGGCCGCTACCATCGCGCCCGCCCCACAAGAATCCGGGGCAATTCAAGTTTCCTTTGGCTGGACCACTACGGAAGAAGAAATTCATAAAGCGGCTCAAATGTTCGCCGCTGCCTACGAAGCACTGCACGGAACAGCCTAATGAATGCGTCGCCAGGGCCCGGGGCTATCGTGGCGGCCTGTTGCGAAGTCACTTGAAGCGCACCCATTCGGCGTCCCCATTGAGTTCAGCAAATTCGAACGCAAAATCACGACTCTTGAACTCATAGTCGACGCTGTCTTTGTTCCATGCGATGCGATGCTGGTGTTGCAGTGGCAGCCTTCGGTAATTTTCGCTGCATCTGTCGACCACAGATGACACCGATCAACAGATCGAGCCACGCTGATTCCGATCCGTGCCGATCCGTGTTCATCTGTGGTCCACAACACCGACCTGGTACGTCTAACGTCGGTCATCACCAAGGACGCACCCAAGGCTCACGATTACCAAACCACTTGGCGAAAGTCCTTCGGTTTATGTCATGGCTCGCTGAATTTTCGTGGCACGACGGTTGCCTTTGGAAACGTCCAATTGCCATTCAGTATTGCTTGTTCAGGTTCGTAAAGTCGCACGGTGTAATTCCAGCCGGGCGAGATTGGCAGTGAGTTTCCAGCATCTTTATCTCCTCCGAAGCGGATCAAAAAACTTCCGTCATCTTCCGCCTTTGCCGATTCGCTATTAAGTGAATAGGCATCCGCTGGGTTTTCGATCAGCCAACCCCTGTCGTTGTATACGGTGACCGACCAGAACGCGTTGACAGGAACGTCACGAACAAGCAATTCGTATCTTGTGCGCCCGTCATTGTGCTTCGGAGTCTCATATAGATAAACGGCGTTTTCTCTGGGCATGCCTCCCCATGCCATAGCAGCCCCGATACGATGTTGCTCGGGATCAACTTCGCCGGGAAGGCCAAATGCCCGTGGAATCTCAGAAAGGTCACCCGCCAATTTCGCAAGAGTTGCAGTCATATCATCGACTTGGCTTGGGTCCCAGTTTGGAAACTTGAAGTCCGTCCCGCCTCCGCGCAGCAAAATGCGGTCCTGAATCGTGTTGGCCTGCTTGGTGTCGGAATCGTCACCATTGACGAAGATACGCCAAATCAGAAACGCGTAACGCGTTCCGACATCCTGCTGAGTCAATCTATAGGTCCTGGGTTCCAAGTGAACCCGCGAATAATGATCCTGATTGATGACGTGAAGCGAGACGTATCGCCCGCTCCCCGCGGGAAGGTCCGCAAAAACATCTTTGGAAAGATCGACCACCGCAGACGAATACAGCGTGTCGCGATTCATTCGGACGACGGTTTGCCGGTCAGGTGTTGTTGGACGCCGAATGTGGGTGATGGTGCCAAAGCCGTTTCGAGTTCCAATCTCCTTGAATTTGAGATCAGTTCGAGCGCGAACATATTCGTTGACGGTAACCGGAAGAGCTTCATCGGCCCATCCAGCCGTACCAAAAGTCGCAGTGAAGAGAATCAGCTTGAATAAATGGCAAATCATCTGCTTGTCATGTTTAGCGAACGGCCGCAATTACCGCAGTCGCCGGATTCGAGTTGTTATGCAGTCCGAGCAGTTCGTCGACGTCGGTCGATCCCATGGTTCGCCCGATTTGTCACTTGCGAGTTTTGTGTTCGGTGGAGTGTAATCGAGCTAGTATTTCGGCATCACTGAAAGCCACGAGTTCGCTGGTGGTCAATTGGTCTTCAGAGACGATCGACATGCTTTCGGCGACCGCGTCGATCCAGCCTACATCCACATTGCGTGAATCGCCAAACCAGATCGTGCCGAACCGGCGTCGATCAGTCGATTCCCACACAAAAATTGAGCGTAGCCGGCGATTTGCGTCAATTGAAGCTGGGTCAGCAGAGACTAATATTGCGTCAAAGTCGCGCTGGGAGATTCGGGAGTAGCGATCCATGTTTTGCGCGTCTAGATTCAATAGCCCACGGGTTTCCATCACCCAGTCGTGAATTCTGAGTTCGGACTTACTCATGTTAAATGAGAAATCTTCAGATGCGGTGGAAATCGCAATTTCTAGCAACTGGGGCGTCGAACGACCCTGCAGCTCAAAAGGTTCCCTCGCCATCGCATGTCTTAGGTCGGGAGGGGCAATATTGATTTGCATCCTCCTCGTAGAGTCTTCAAAGATCAACCAAACGTTCGTCGGTGAAAACCGCCCGATTCTCGCCGAACCAATCATGCTCGTCGGAACACCGAATGATAGACCGTTGAATGTGCAAGTGGAAAGCTCGCAATCGGCAGCAGTAGATTGGCTATCAACTTTCCTCATCGCTGGAAACCCCTCAACAATAACGTGTTTTGATGCCCAGAAAAAATGTGGGCCAAACGACGTAAGCAGGGCGCTCAACCCAGCAATAGCCAGGGTGAGCACAAGGAGTTGTCCAATCGTGAAACGGAATCGCGTATTAGCCAAATCGAGCCTCCCTCGCATTGAAAGACAAGATTGCACGCAAAGTTTCTTGTCACAACAAGATTACCTCATTTCACAAAGTGCAGCTTGCTAGGCAAACGGTTGGCGTTAACGCCGGATTGGGGCTGGAGCTGGAAGTGCAAACTGGAGACGCTACCAATCCTGCCGTTCAACGCATGGTTCGTCCATTTGCTCGTGAAGTGAAGCGGCAAGGAACAGCTTCGCAATGCCGAGTGTATCATATAATTCCGTAAAGTGATGTTTTCGCCAGGTTCAATTAGTCTTTCGAAACGGATTCTCACCGTGGAAATTCATCTGCCTCCAGATCAGTTAGCTGTTGTCGAAAATCTTGTCGCATCAGGGCGTTTCACGTCTATAGACGAGGCTCTTGCAGAAGGGATTCGTTTGTTGGCGTCATCAGAGAAGCTTCGAGAAAAAGTTCAAGAAGGAATTCGCCAAGCAGATCGTGGCGAGATGGTCGACCACGATACTGTTTTTGATCGCTTGCGTGGTTTGGTCGCATCCCATGAAAGGGGCGGCAATCAATGAAGAAGCCGTTCTATACAGCGGCCGCATATCGTGATCTTGAGGAGATTCTTGAATACATTGCAAACGATAAACCAGATGCCGCCCAGACTTGGGTCGACAAGATTGAACAGAAATGCATCTTGATCGCCTCGGCGCCCGAGATTGGGGAAGTACGACCACAACTCGGAGTTGGCGTACGCGCGAGTTTCGTCGGGCGCTACGTCATATTCCACCGCCACGTTGAGCAGCGAACGGAGATTCTCCGTGTAATCCCCGGCGACAGGGAAATACAGTCGTTATGATCTTGGGGTGAATGATGACTGATCGGACGCGGGTGTTTCACGGGGTTCCGGGAGTTTATTGGTTTTGCGAAGTGGACTGGCCACCGGAACTCCCGTGCAACACTTGGTTCAAGTAAGCCGCTGCGCGGCGGGGTAGCAGGACTCGATTGTAGCTGACTGCCAGTGCACGCCGCAACTTTTGCGCGGGCATCTTTTCTTGTTGTTTCTTTCCGCTTCAACGAGGAATCTAGTGATGCCACGATCGACACATTCAAACTATTTTACCGGCGAACTCTACACCCGTATGGCTGAGGACCTACATCTTGGCGGCATGGGTGAGCGAACGCATGCGGGCTACCTGAGGGCAGTTAGGAAGCTGGCGGAATTCTGCAAGACGTCGCCAGACAAGATCACCGAAGATCAGCTGCGGCGGTTCTTTCTGCATATGAAGAACGACTTGCACTATGCCTACGGAACGCTACGAGTTGCTTTCTCCGGCATCAAGTTCTTTTACACCCGAACCTGTAAGCGAGATTGGGATTCCCTCAAGCAGATGAAGCTGCAGAATGTCAAATCGCTGCCAGAAGTCATCACCCGCAAGCAAGTGTTGCAGATCATCGCGCTGGCCCGCACCCAACGCATGGCTGTTTACTTCTGGACCGTCTACTCGCTAGGACTGAGAATGCAGGAAGGCCTCAACCTGCAAGTCGGTGACATCGATGCCGAACGCGGAATGGTTCACGTTCATCATGGCAAAGGTGCCAAGGATCGGTACGTTCCATTGCCGACTTCCACACTGAACCTGCTCAGAGAGTACTGGTGCACGCATCGTCATAGAAAGCTGTTGTTCCCCGCAGATGGTCGAGCCTGCCGCATCATCGCCAAACGGGGACGCTCTATCGCTCAAGCAACCATGAGTCCCACGACGGTTCAGCATGCGGTCAAGCTGATCACTAAACAGATCGACTTCGGCAAAAAGGTTAGTCTCCACACTCTGCGCCATTCCTATGCCACTCATCTGCTGGAGGCCGGAGTCAGCTTGAAAGCTATCCAGAAGTATATGGGGCACAGCAGCCTGCAGACGACCATGATCTATCTGCATCTGACCGACTCGGCCGAAGTCAACTCACGTAAGGTCATCGAGCAAATGTTCCAGAAGCCGAAGATGAATTGGCCTCAGTAGAAGCTGCGATACGATGCCTTCGGTCGCGGACGCCCTGCGTCGGCATGCACCGGAGTACCTGCAGCGGTTTGGCGATGAGGTCCCAATGGGCCATCGCAAAGTCCTCTCGGCCATCATGCGTTGCCGGACTGGAATGTTGGGTGGCATTCACTACCAGTGCAATGGCTGTGGCCGGGAGCATTGGGTGGGACGCTCATGTGGCAACCGACATTGCCCAAACTGTGGCCACGAAAAGTCACAACAGTGGCTGAGTAAACAGTCCGCACGACTTCTGCCGGTGCAACACTTCCTGGTGACTTTTACAGTGCCTGAGGCGCTGAGTAAGGTGCTGCGCGGTGCCCAGAAGCAGGGCTACAATGCCCTTTTCGATGCCGCCGCCGAGTCGATCCGCGACGTGGGGTCGGTGACCAAGTCGATGCGAGGCTGCCAATTGGGTTATCTCGGAGTACTGCACACCTGGGGACGCGACCCGATGGTCTATCACCCGCATGTGCATTTCATTGTCCCAGGCGGAGGTGTCCAAGTTGACGAACACGGACGGGCGGTCAAATGGCAAGCTACGCCGACGAACTTCTTGTTTCACCACGGCACGTTGGTAAATGTCTACAAAGCCAAATTGGCTGACCGCCTACGCAATTGCAGGTTGTATGACAAGGTGCCCGCCGAAGCCTGGCACGGCAAGTTCGTAGTAGACATCAAGCCGGTGGGCGATGGAGAAGCGGTGCTGAAGTACTTGGCTCCGTACGTCCATCGCGTTGCCATCAGTGACCGACGCATTGTGGCTGTCGATGATCATTCGGTGACGTACAGCTACACGCCTTCGGGTTCCCGGCAAAGTCGAACACGCCGCATCGAAGGATGGAAGTTCGTCAGAGGCTTTGTGCAACACACGTTGCCCCGCAGACTACATAAGGTGCGTTACTACGGTTGGATGCGCGGTGGCAGACGCAAAATTGGACTCGACGAAGTTCATTGGTTGACCACCGCCGCCCTCGGGTGGATCTATTGGCTAGCCAGCGGCCACGCGCCGTCACAGACCGATCACGAGCCGTCCGTCCTGCGCTGCGCGGCCTGTGGTGAGACTATGCGCATCGTCGAAATCACCTACGATCCGATGTGCTGTCTGACTGAGCACGCGCTAGCCTACCTGGACAGTGGATAGCAAGATGTACATAACCCTCACTATCCGAAATCTCAAAACGCCATCACGATGGCCGACCAGGATGCTGCGCGCTGACACCCTAACTCTCAGCCATCACAACACCCAGTCTGGCAGTTTTCGAAGCAACGAAGACAGGCGAGCAAGCCCAGAGGCCAGTTGTCAATGTGCTATCAGAAGATGCCAGCCGACCACGACCAAAGTATGGCGGCCGACCAGCCCAAGTACGCGAAGAACTTTACCCAAGATAATCTTTGCGGGTTCTACCGGGCATCTTGAACAGAGGACTTGAGCTTCGGCTGACTATCGCCGATGTCAGCATCAAATCTACGAGTCAACGTGACTCTGATTCCCGCTCTCCGTACGCGGGACGCGAAGTCAAATCCTTATTGGTTATGCGGCTTTCGTTGCTGGCTGAATGCAGCACTAAGCAGAAGTCCGCCAACGCTTCCGCTGCTTTTGTTAAATTCGGTTGCTTGTTAGCGATGTATGTATCCAAGGGCAACGAGCACGCCAAAAGCGAGAACCATCAATCCTGCAATGATGTAGAAAGAATGAACGTGATCACCCCACAGAATTCGAGATCGTGCAGCCAAAATACGATATACAGCGAAATCAGTTTTGGTGAGTCCGCCCAGAAACATCAGAAAGCCGATTGCGGCTATTACATATCCCCATATTTGCATCGAGTTCTATCTCCAGTCCAAATGTACGAAAGCAGCGTGCGATTTGTGTTTGTGAAGTCGCGGGCGAGCAACGCCTGCCAAGTAGTTCGACGGTGAACGAGAAATCTTGGTGTGATTCAGGAATATTGTGTGATAAATGTCCACGCGGGACTCCAGAAGATCGCGAGGGCGATTGCCGCATAACGTATAGGAATCTATCCTGAGACAGGAGGTGTCGGGATAGATTTGGCGTTGGACTTGCCGCTTTGCGTATGCGAACTGATCGGCGGCTGATGCTTCATTTTAGCAACGGGGCTGAGCGAGGTCGAACTGTTTGTGGTTC
>JANSWS010000767.1 GCA_024743355.1 bacterium | reverse complement strand
GTCGCGAGAAGCGAGAAACGAGCGGCGAGAAAAAAGTAGTGGCTAGAAGCTAGTGGTCCGTCAGATCTGAGTTGACTAATTTTTCTGTATCGTTCATTGTGACCTTTTTAGCCATGGAGGGCGAGATGAAAAAGGCAACAGAACGGTACGTTGTAGAGTTGACTGATAGCGAGCGGGACTTTCTCAATATCTTGATAAGAAAAGGTGGTAAATCCCCTTCGGTTATTGGACGGGCTCGCGTGTTACTCAAGGCGGATGAGGGCAAGACAGACGAAGAGAACGCCGAGTTTTCTGGTCTCAGTCTCTCAACGGTTTTTCGAGTTCGCCGTCGCTTTGTGGAAGAAGGATTGGAGACCGCCGTTTTCCGGAAGAATACCGGCAAGCGAATCTATCGTAAACTCGATGGAAATGCAGAAGCGACATTGATTGCTACTGCTTGCAGCGCGGCCCCTGCGGGGCGGAGTCGATGGACGTTGCGTTTACTGGCGGATCGTCTGGTTGCTATGGAAGTGGTTGATTCGATCAGCCATGAGTGCGTACGTGAGACGCTGAAAAAAACGAACTTAAACCTCACTTGAAAGAACAGTGGGTGATTCCTCCCGAGAAAAATGCAGAGTTCGTAGCTGCCATGGAGGATGTCCTTGAGGTCTATCAACGACCCTATGACCCGAAACGCCCGGTGGTTTGTCTTGATGAAACGAGCAAACAACTAGTTTGCGAATCTCGACACCCAGTTTCGGCCAAACCCGGCACACCAGCTCGTGAAGACTACGAATACAAACGCATGGGTGTTGCCAATCTATTCATGCTATTTGAGCCGTTGGCGGGCTGGCGACATGTCGAGGTTACGGATCGCAGAACAAAAGTCGACTTCGCCCACGTCATTAAGAAGCTTGTCGATGAGCTTGATCCGCAAGCAGAGAAGATTGTTCTTGTGATGGACAATTTGAACACGCATAGCTTTGGGTCGTTGTACGAGGCGTTTGAGCCGCAGGAGGCCCGCCGGTTAATCGAAAAGCTCGAAGTTCACTACACTCCCAAGCACGGCAGTTGGCTTAATATGGCCGAAACAGAACTGGCGACATTGGCGAAGCAGTGTCTGAATCGACGCATTGCCAACAAGGAAACGCTTGAGAATGAAGTCGATGCCTGGACCCTTCAGCGAAATGAGAATCAAGCCACCGTCGACTGGCAATTCAAAACAGAAGACGCCAGAATCAAACTCAAGAAACTATACCCGTCATTTCAGCTCTGACGGACCACTAGTTGCTAGAAGCTAGAAAAGCCTGAAGAGCAGTCCTGTAGCGAGACTCGTGGAGAGTTTCGGTGCCAGTGTAACGTTTGGGCACGAGGTGTCAGGATGGATGTCGTAGCGAAATTCTGGCGAATATCGCTACTAGGGACATTGAAGC
>JANSWS010000050.1 GCA_024743355.1 bacterium | reverse complement strand
GCTCACAACAATCTCGGCTTGATCTATTACCAGCAACGCAAGCTCGCGCTGGCGGCGACTCATTTTGATGCGGCACGCGAGGTGCTGCCAACGGATCCTACCCCACTGAACAACTTGGGCATGACCTTTGAGGCAGGTGGACGCGTCATGGAAGCCCTGGGCTATTACCAGCGTGCTAGCGAACTGGCTCCCGAAAACCCTCTTTACTTGGGGAATCTTGTGCGGGCCCGAGTGCGTCTGGGCGAGCACTCCGAAGAATTGATCGAAGAGCTGCGATATCTGGCCTTCATAGAAACTCGTCCAGACTGGCTGGCTTGGACCGATGAACAGCTTGCCATCGCCTTCAATCCCATGTTGGATCGAGGCCCGGCAGTCCAAGAGAATCCTTTTCGCCGCCAGCGTGACCGCGCGGACCAACGCATCTACCGCGGCAGTCTTTCGGACGACAGTTCCGAGCTGGAAGTCTTGGAGCCGGAAGTCTTGGAATTGCAACCACCGGCGGATGAAAGCTCCAACGGAACACTGCCCATCCCTGATCCAATTCCAGACAATGCTGCTGACGCCTCTTCATGAAGCGGCCTTATCAACGGCGTCTGCCGGGACCTGACGCTCTCATTTGTCTCAGATAGCAACGTTAGTTGCTGGCGAATGGATCATGAGCTGCTTACCTGAGATGCGCACCGCGAGCGAGCAAGCACCTCCCTAGTCCGCCGCGGTCACCCAATCTGGAGTTCCAAACCAATCATGCATTTCTTGTTCAAAGGGGGCCACAATGGACTCGGGTTCCATCACATGCCCTCGATCACCCGTCTCCACAATCCATGTATCCAAAGCCGCTCGCAAGCGAATCAATGCTTCACGATGTTCAGTCTGTTGGGATGTGGCCAGATTGCGAATTTCGTGTGGATCCTGCTGAACGTCGAACAACATTTCATCGGGAAAGGGCTGCATTATTTCCAACGCCGCCTCGTTCAACTTGCCCTGGCTTTTAAGTTTCCTCATCAGCGGCATTACTAGAAAGCACTTTTCTTTGTAGCGATTTAATGTTTCCAATCCAGCTCCGCGGGTATAGTTCCGTATGTAGTGGTAGCGAGCATCGTGAACGGAACGCATGCGAATTACCGTTTCGTCAATGCGATCGCGGGCGGCGAAGGCATAAGCTCGCGGAGGGTCCGCCTGCTCTCCCAGAATCACGCGACTTTGCATGCCCAGTGGCCTTTGGATTCCGGCCAGCGACAAGGTTGTGGCCGTAAGATCCAACAAACTGACAACGCGCTGACTGACGGTTCCGGCTGCTTCTTCCTCGCGAAAGAACCCAAAGTTCTTCGCGTCACGAATAATCAAAGGCACTCGCAAACCTGGATCGAAGGGCCAATGGATGCCACGTGCGGTCAGCCGCCCGTTATCGGCAAAGAAGAAGATCAACGTATCGTCATCCATACCATCCGCTTTCAATCTTCGTAGGATCTTGCCGACCCGCACATCGGTACCACTGACCGAATTCAAGTAACGGGCCCACTCTTGGCGTGAAACTGGATGATCGGGGTAGTAAGGCGGCGGTACTACGTTGCCTTCATTGGCAATCTGGGGATGCCACTCCTCGCCGACCCAAGGCACGCGCGACTTCTCGGCGGATTTCCGATCGTAGATATCGTATTCCGCTTCCGGCAAATTGATCTGTGCAAAAAATGGCTGGTGCTCCTTCAAATCATCCCACTGCTTCGATTGGTAGAGCTCGCCTTCGTTGACAAAATTCAGGTCCAACTTGCCTGTTCCCGTTTCTTCTGAACCCAGGTGCGTCACATTGGCCGTGAAGTAACCGGCCTCTTGCAGACGATGGGTTAGTGGGCGGATACCGTCAGGCAAACGAAACTGGTCATTGCGATGCGAACGCATGTTATGGGTATCAGTTGTTGTCTGGTACATGCCCAGCATGAAGCAGGATCGACTTGGTGCACACACGGGCGACGTGGCAAAGGCGTTGGTAAAGCGGATGCCTTGCTCTGCCAAGGCATCCACATTTGGCGTCTCCACGTTTGGCTGGCCATAGCAGCCAAAATCGTTCGAGAAGTTCTCTGCCACAATCCATAAGATGTTAGGCTTGCGTTTTGTCGAGGTCTCTATTTCAGCCGTTACTCTCGAAAATGCACCCGTTCCAACCAGGCACAGCAGCCCAACCAACGCAATTGTGATTTGCCTTCGCTTCATGTCACTCATTCATGTCGTGTAAAAAAACGGCCATCACAAGACGCATGGGGTCACGCCGAACTTGTTTGTCAGCAGAAAGTGGACAGGACGAGATCGGCCGCTCGCTAAGAGTTTCAGATGGACTCAAACAGCTAGCCGGTAGCCGATCGGTCCTGCACAAAAGTCTTCCAGCTCGCATAGCGGGGATCATCGACCGTCACGGCAAGCAGCGGGCTACCGCTTGGCTTGGACGGATTGGTCAACAACTTCATACCCGCCTGTGCCGGTGTTCGTCCTCCTTTACGAGAATTACACGGCAGGCATGAACAAACGATGTTCTCCCAGGTAGTCTTACCCCCGTGCGATCGAGGCACCACGTGGTCCAAGCTGAGCTGGCTGGACGGGCGGTCTTGTCCGCAATACTGACATCGATGGTCATCGCGAGCGAAAAGATTCTTGCGGTTGAAACGCACGCTGGCTCGCGGCAGTTTATCGTAGCGAGTCAGTCGTACGATTCGCGGAACTTGGATCTCGAAGCCGACAGCCCGCAGATAGTCTTCATCCGGCTGCTTTTCCAGCGCCAGAATCTGGCTCACTTCGCACCAAGAATCGAAATCGTAGTTATAGTAAGAACTGTCTTCGATAGTGATGACTTCCGCGCAGCCTCGGTAGAGTAGAGTCATCGCGCGACGAACATTGACTACTCGGATCGCCATGTAGAAACGATTCAGAACCAATACATTGCAACCAAGCGAGGAAACTCGCTGTCCCGAGTCGCTATCTGACTCAGACGTCGAAGATCCAATCTGGGACTCTCGAGTCGATCTAGGCAACGAAGCGCTAGCCATGCAAATCCTCCTCGTGTCGTGCGTTCTGGAACATTGTAGCCCGACCGCACAGTGGAAACCACGCTCGAACTCGATGACACCCGCATGGCTGCCACCCTAAAGCTCTCTCGCCTTGGAAATAACGAAACATGAACGATAGATTAAGATTCTAGAGCCGGAGTTTTCTCAGGATGTTCACTGCTGTGGCGTCCTGAAATCGGGCATCATCGCCCGCGACTGTCCTCGCACCGCAGCTGCCCTGGCTATTTGGGCCCCACGGGCTGCCCCACGACTGCCTGCCCAATTTTGAATGCCGCCCCTCTCTCGAATGCCAGCTCATGCCTCGAAATCAACGCCTACATCGTTCTCGAACCGCCAGCAAAAAGCGGAAACGAGGCGCCGCATCGGGGCTTTGGCTACCTGAAGAATTGCCACTTTGCCCCTCAACTGACCCGCTTCCCACCGTCAAACTGGCGAAGCCGTCGACCCACCCCAATATCTTTCGCAAGCGTATCGTGGAAGTAACGGGGCAGCCGACAGTGGGTGATTGGGTTCGCGTGATCTGTCCGGTGGATGAACAACCCGGCGAGCAGATGCCCAAGGAGACTTCACAAGCAAATGGCAATGTAGATTACCGCACGATGGGATACGGCTGGTTCAACCCGAAATCCGAAATCGCGGTCAGGATGGTCCGCTGGTCTGCCCAGCTGCCCGATGTTGAATACTGGAACCAGCTATTGGATCGGGCGGTTAGCTTGCGCAGTTCACTGCTCAATTTAGACTCCGTCACTGATTGCTATCGTGTTTTGCATGCGGAGGCTGACGGGATTCCTGGTTTCGTGGTTGATCGCTACGCCGACTGCCTGAGCGCTGAGATCTTCTGTGCCGCCGCCGGTCCGCGAGCCCGACAGATCCTGCCGATCCTGAGCCAGAAACTTGGAACGCGACACTGGCTGATCCAACCGGGGCCTCACCTGCAAAGCCAGGATGGTTACGAATTCCCGCCGCAGTCCAGTCCGGATCTGCCCGCCCGTGCAACTGTTCACGAGCATGGCATTCAGTTCACAGTGGAGTTCGCAGGGAGCCATAAAACCGGGTTCTTCTGTGACCAGCGGGATAATCGGCGGCAGCTGACCGAGTACTGTGCGGGAAGATCGGTGCTGGACTTGTGTTGCTACACCGGCGGATTTGCGGTCAGTGCTGCGAGCGTGGGGAAAGCCAGCTCTGTAATCGGCGTGGATTTGGATGCGTCTCCCCTGGAGATGGCCAAGCGGAATGCGGCTCAGAACCAGTGCCGTGTGAAATTCACGCAAGCGGACGCCTTTGCCTATATGCGAGATATGTTGCGTTTAGGCCGGACTTTTGACGTAGTGGTTTTGGATCCACCCAAGCTGATTCGCAATCGTGGTGAATTAGAAGAGGGCACGCGAAAACACTTCGACCTGAATCGCTTGGCCATGCAGTTGGTGAGCCCCGGTGGAATTCTCTTGACCTGTTCGTGCGCGGGGCTGTTGGCCCCTCAGGAATTCTCCCGTTTGGTAAGGTCCGCGGCCCGTTCCGCGTTCCGCCCCACCGAGTGGAATCCGAATCCAATACCCAGAAGTCCTCAGATCTTGGCATCCACGGGCGCGGCCAGCTGCCATCCCATTTCCACGAATTGCCCGGAAACTGAATATTTGAAAGCGATTTGGATGCGGCTCTAATAGGTCCAAGTCATCGCTGTGGACGTTAAATCCCTTGAAACTCCATCTAAATGCGCGGCTTTGGATCCACGCTTCGTCCGGCAAGCTTGACCAACTGAATCGAGCGATCGAGAATCAAAGACCCGGCTGGTTCCGTGAAGGCGGCAGCAGCCAGGGCTGTGCCTGCTGTTCCGCGGATGCACGCAATCAACCCGTGGGGTGACAGTTCTCGCTGAGCACGAACCTAGACAGATCACAACTCTTCCCCTTTTTTTAGACTTACGCAGATCATTTCCATGAGCGCAGTTGACCAGCACAACCCTTCCGCATCCCACTTGCCAGATAAACACGGTCGCTTTGGAGATTTTGGCGGACGCTTCGTACCTGAGACGCTGACGCGGGCTTTAGACGAATTGGAGAGCGAGTACGAGTCGGCCAAGAAGGATCCCGATTTCCAACGCCAGTTGGATGAATTATTGAAGTCGTTCGTAGGCCGTCCTTCGCCCATTTATCATGCCAAGCGGTTATCGGAAAAGGCGGGTGGGGCCCAGATCTGGTTTAAGCGGGAAGATCTCAATCACACCGGGGCCCACAAGATCAACAACACTTTGGGCCAAGCTCTGCTGACCATTCGCATGGGGAAGCAGCGAGTCATCGCCGAAACCGGTGCCGGCCAGCATGGTGTCGCAACGGCTACGGCTTGCGCTCACTTCGGCTTGCCCTGTGTTGTCTACATGGGAGCCGAAGATGTCCGCCGGCAGAAACCCAACGTTTTCAGCATGAAGTTGATGGGCGCCGAGGTTTGTCCGGTCACCAGCGGCTCGAAAACACTCCGAGACGCGGTCAATGAGGCCATGCGAGATTGGATGGCTTCCGTTGAAAATACGCATTACATCATCGGATCTGTCATCGGGCCGCATCCATTTCCCATGATGGTCCGAGATTTTCAATCCGTTATTGGCCGCGAGGCACGCCAGCAGTGCTTGGATGTCATGCAACGTTTGCCCGACACGGTGGTTGCCTGCGTCGGCGGCGGCTCGAATGCCGCAGGCATGTTTTACCCGTTCATTGAAGACAGCGAAGTCGAATTGGTGGGAGTTGAAGCCGGTGGATTGTCATCGGCGCCCGGTCAAAATGCGTCGCCGCTAACGCACGGAATGCCGGGTGTGCTGCACGGAAGCTATAGCTATGTACTACAAGATGAAGACGGACAAACCGCCCCGGTTCATAGCGTTTCCGCAGGTCTAGACTATCCGGGAGTCGGTCCCGAACACAGCTATTGGAAGGACTCGGGCCGCGTACGCTACACCGAATGCCAAGACGGCCAGGCCCTGGAGATGTTTGATACCGTCGCCCGGACCGAAGGAATTCTGCCCGCCTTGGAAACTTCCCACGCCATTGCTAAAGCCATGGAAATAGCAGGCGAGATGGATTCCCACCAAGTCGTGCTGGTATGTCTGAGCGGCCGCGGGGATAAAGACGCGGCCGAGATCGCACGCCTCAAGGGCCTCGAAGACCCGACCTGAGCCTTTAGGCTTGCAGTCTTTTGTCGGTCAAGTCGAAGGCCATTATCGCGATGGCGTGCGGCTGTCATCGGCTTCCTTTTCCCAAACCCCTTCATTCTCACTCATCATTCTCACTCATCCGCAAAGCAAACTGCCCATGTCGGCCATTGATGACCGTTTCTCGGAACTGCGAGCGCAGAACAGAAAGGCTTTTATCCCCTTCGTAACTGCCGGTGATCCCAATCTTGAAGTCACCGCACGGGCCCTGAAGTTGTTGTCCGCCAGCGGCTGTGCCATTGGCGAAGTCGGAATTCCTTACAGCGATCCGATCGCGGATGGACCGGTGATTCAAGCCTCCTACACGCGAGCACTGGATGCCGGGACGAAGCTCCATGACATCTTTGCCATGGTCGCAAAAACCATCCCTGAGTTGAGTATGCCACTTGTGTCCATGGTCAGCTACTCCATCATTCAGCGGATCGGGGCAGAGGCTTATCTGCAGCAGGCAAAGGCAGCTGGATTCTCGGGAGCCATCGTTCCGGATCTGCTGGTGGAAGAAGCAGGCTCGTTACGCAGTCTGTGTAGACAGCACGACTT
Organism: bacterium; assembly: GCA_024743355.1. Lineage (GTDB taxonomy): Bacteria > Planctomycetota > Planctomycetia > Pirellulales > Pirellulaceae > Aureliella. The sequence goes on along the minus strand of JANSWS010000050.1, from coordinate 20,480 downwards.
TAGCCTGATCCATCTGGTGACACCGACCACGCCTCGAGAACGCATGCTTCGCATCGCCGAGAGCTCGAGCGGCTTCATTTATTTTGTGTCCGTCACTGGAATCACGGGAGAGCGGAATGAGCTGCCCAGTGATTTGCTGGATCAGGTCGCCTGGTTGCGAGAGCGGACGGAACTTCCCATCTGCATTGGCTTTGGTATCAGCACGCCAGAACACGTACGACGTTTGGCGCCTGTGGCGGATGGACTGATCGTGGGATCGGCGATTGTCAGACGCTTGTCAGAAAACCAGGACGCCGATCGGGCCCTGGCTAACGTCGAAGCGCTGGTTCGAGAGATGATCGACGCGATGATGGCCGCATGCTGAGGTTTTGCGTACGCGGTGGGAACCGAAGAGTCTTGGTGAGTGGGTAACGCTTAGCAATCTTCCGTGGTTGCCGAAAATCGTTCACTTCGGCTGGTATCGCGGATCTTCAAAGCACGCCCAGCTACTGGCCTGCGATTCGGGTACGGCATTGCAGATATCCACCTGCGAAGCAAACTCGACATCGTCTGCATAGCCCGCCTCGATCAGGTTACTTCCACCCAGCGAAGTGCGCAGAGCCTCCAACAGCCGCGGTCGCACAACCTGGCCGGTCTCGGGACACAGCAGACCTTGCCAGCAGGTCAGCGCCAACCAAGCCGGATCGCCCGTGATCTGCAAGCTTTGGCTGCTTTCGGACTGCAGCAAAGCTTCCAGCAGTGCCCCCGCGGCCAGCACGTCTTCCAGAGCCAGTTGACCATCGGTACCGGAGCAAATGATCCACACGCTTTCGCTTTGGGACCGCTGAGCCAGCAGCCAATTCGCAACGGCAGCGCGATTGATCAGTGCAGCCAGCGCGATGCGCTGAGCTGCTCGAGCGGCGCGAACGGCCCGCGTGCCATTGGTGGTGGTAAAAACCAGTGATTTTCCCGCTACACTTTCCGGCGTGTACTCCCCAGGACTATTGCCCAAGTCAAATCCCGGAATGGGTCGACACAGCCTTTCTCCGCATAGCAGCAGAGGCTGAATCTGCTCGGCCTGCAGCTTGGCAGCCATGGCTCTGGCTGCATCGACTTCCCCCGCTACGTGCAGCGAACTCGCGCCCAATTCGATCGCCCGACAGGCCGTCGTAGTGAACCGCAGAGTGTCAATCACAACCGCAAACGCCGCGTCCGTGAAAGCATCTTGAGCAAGCTGATCGGGCAATAACGCTGTTTGTATTCGCATTTCTGTCGTCAGAAGGGTGGAAGCCGTCGAGCCAGCCTTGGGTGTCTGAGTCACTTCCGCAAGGCTATAATGCGGCAAAATGAGAGGGGTCATTAATGGATCATTGACTTCAAGCTAACCATCATGACTTTACCGAGCGACATAGAGCAAGCCCTGGCGAAGTTTGGACTCGAGAACTTTCGGCCTGGGCAAAGGGAGGTCATAGAGTCCATCGTTGACGGCGATGACTGCGTGTGCATCATGCCGACCGGTGGCGGGAAGAGCTTGTGCTATCAGCTGCCCAGCATTATCCGCTCTGGTCTGACCATCGTCGTCTCGCCGCTCATTGCATTGATGAAAGACCAGGTCGATGCGTTGTCGGCTCGAGGCATCTCGGCGGCCTTGATAAACAGCACACTTTCAGCCAGCGAGCAGAGCGCACGCTTGCAGGCGGTTACCAGCGGCCACTACCAGTTGGTATATGTGGCCCCCGAGCGATTGAGGAACAACCGCTTTCTGGACGCGATTCGGGCGACTCCCATTCAGCTATTGGCGGTCGACGAAGCTCATTGCATCAGCGAATGGGGACACGACTTTCGTCCGGATTATGCCCGTATAGGCCGCTTCCGAGAATTGCTGGGAGGCGTTCAAACTGTAGCTCTGACGGCCACGGCCACTCCCAAGGTACGTCAAGACATTGTGGAAGTCTTGGGCCTGCGAAAACCCAAACACTTCATGAGCGGCTTCGCCCGGCCCAACTTGCATTTCGGTGTGGTGCAAACCAACAGCGACCGCGACAAAGAACAGGAACTGACAGAATTCCTGAAAAGCGAACCTGGCTCCGGCATCATTTATTCCGCGACTCGCAAACGTTGCGAGGCATTGGTGGAGCTGATTTCGCAAAACACGAAAATATCCGTGGGCGCCTATCATGCCGGGTTGTTGCCGGACCAGCGTCGCACCATCCAAGAACGGTTCATGAATAACCAGTTGCAGATCGTCGTGGCCACCAACGCCTTTGGTATGGGCATCGACAAGCCGGATCTGCGATTCGTCATTCATTTCAACATGCCGGGTTCACTCGAAGCTTACTATCAGGAAGCGGGCAGAGCAGGCCGCGACGGCAAACATTCTCAATGCGTCATGCTGTATGCCTTTCAGGATCGCAGAATTCAAGAGTTCTTCATCGACAACAACTATCCCGAGCGCAGCTTGATTCAGTCGGTGTACGAATTCTTGCTTGCCAGGGACGAGGATCCCATTGAATTGACGCTCGAAGAAATTCGAGATCAGCTGGGGCTGAGCGTCTCGCCGGAAGCTGTCGGCAGCTGCCTGCAAATCCTCTCGCGAACCAAGGTATTGGATCGGCTTGAGATGGGCGGCGGCATGGCCATGGTGCGCGTCGACAGCGAGCTGCCGACTTTGGTGGATCTCTTGCCGCGAGAAGCCAAAGTCAAACGCACCGTGATGCGTTTGCTGGAGAGGACGGTTGGAGACCGTCGAGGCGAAGAAGTGTACGTGCATCCACGCTGGCTACAGCAGCAATCAGGCCTGCAACGAGAAGCTTTGGCGAGGGCACTTCGAGAATTAAGCAAGCTGGAAGATGTGGATTACGTCCCCCCATTTCGCGGCCGAGCCGTTCACTTTCGACGCAAAGATTTAGCTTTCGACAAGCTGGGAATTGATTTTGCGGCCTTGCGAGCGAGGAAAGAAGCGGAATACGATCGGCTAAACCAAGTCGTTTCCTACGCCCAGTCGCCGATTTGCCGTCAGTCCACCATTCTCCGCTACTTTGGTGACCCGTCAGCCCAGCCCTGTGGACAGTGCGATCGCTGCGAGCGGGCTCCCGGTTGGCCCAAATTAGCTCCGGCGGGTGCCGTCTCGACCAAGCAGCCCAAGGCCTCGCCCACGGTAAACAACCCGTCAAATCCATCGGCACCTGACCAGGCGCTGCAAGCCTTGGTTGAGTCCATCGAGAGAACGCATGGACGTCTCGGCAAACACTTGATCTCGCAATACCTCTGCGGATCACAGAACGCAAAAATTCAGAAGCTCAATTTGCACCGCTTGAGTGGCTTCGGATTACTCAAGGGTGCCAAGCAATCGGAGGCCCTCGAACTCTTGGATGCCTTGCTGGCAGCGGGACTCTTGCGTCAAAAGGAAGTCAATCGGAATCGTCCCACCGTCCAGGTGGCACCGGAATGGATGGATCTAAAGCAACGCCCTCAACTTATCTCCATGGTGCGAATTCCGAATAAGATTTTGCCCAAGCTACGGGACCTCGACCGAAAACTGGGACTACCAGCCACATCCCACACGCGCTCCACCTCACCGAGTCCGCTGCAGGCGAAAACCGACCAACCGTCCAGTCCAACTCCCAAGAATCCCTCTTGGCAGAGTGGCGACCCAGCCAGCACGGACATGAAACCGACGCTCGCTGTGGCGGCCTCGTCTCCCACCCATGGACGGCCTGAGGCATCAACTGAGCGAGCTCACGAAGCCCTGCATGCTTCACAACCTGCCGCTCAAGCCCGCACGCTCGCTGACTGGGAATGGACCATGGCCTTGTTCGCAGAACAGCGAAATTGGTCGGAAGTCATGCAGATTCGCCGCATGAGCGACGAAGAGCTGGCCGCCAGCCTGTGCCAGGCATTGAAAGCCGGGAAGCGGGTTCATCGCGGCTGGCTCCCCAACGGCAGCGATCACCCGCTGAGCAAAGGCCAGCAACGGGTCGTGCGCGAATTGCAGCGGCGAACCGCAGCTGGGGTATAGAACGCTTGTCAGTTTCACAATAATCCCCTGCTTCCCACCAGCCTGTCCCATGCTTCGCTGGCGGGGTGCACAGAATGGCCCCAAGTGGGATAGAATAGCAAAGCTGTGATGCTCCTGACGCAATTACGGACAACTGAGGGAGGCCGGGCTTGCGTCGGACCAACCGCACCAGGCTGGAAGTTGCCTCGTCAATGAGTCGCATTTGTGAAAGGGGGAAGAGCAAAATATTGCCTTTGCCCCAGGCGTTTCGTTCGTCAAACACCAACACCAGTCATGTTTTGTCAGGGGCGCGTTGACTTGCGTCTTTGAGCAAGTTTGCCACAGCATCCGCATCCGAAGATTCCAGTTCGCCTGAGAAGAGATTTGAATGGATAACAACCAGCGTCCCAAAGCTGGCAGCTCGGGAGACAACCCAACCCCCCGCAGGGGACAATTCTGGCCTATTTTGATGCTAGTATTGCTCGGGTTTCTTGTCGTCCGGTTGTTTTGGCCCGCCGTAAATCGTGACGAAATCCGGTACGACTTCTTCCTACGACAGCTTGCAGCTGAAAACATTCAACAGCTCGAGATCCAAAACTCGCTGGCAAATGGTGTTTTCAAGGTGCAGCCGGATCGCCCCAAATCCTTCAACCAGCAGGGGGAAGAAGAGGAGATTCCCGAGGGGCAATCTCGCAAGCTGTCCAAGAATTTCTACGTCCAACTGGGCGAGGGCTATGAGGAACGGCTGAATGAAGCGATCAAAGAGCAACCCAACCTAAGCGTCAAATACATCGAGGGAGATCCGCTTCAGTATCTGATGCTGTTCTTTCTGATTGGCTTACCGATCGCCCTGATGGTTGTGGTCTGGATGATGTTTCGGCGGACGCGCGATCAGATCATGGGAGGCGGCGGATTCTTGTCCAGCTTTTCCAGATCAACGGCCAAACGCTATGAGCCTAGTGATCAGCAAACAACCTTTGCCGACGTCGCCGGCCTGGAAGGAGTCAAGGCAGACCTGGAGGAAATCGTAGAGTTTCTCAAGGCGCCCGAAAAGTTCCAGAAACTTGGCGGCCGCATTCCCAAGGGTGTGTTGCTGAACGGGCCGCCTGGTACCGGGAAAACGCTATTGGCTCGGGCGGTTGCCGGAGAAGCTGGAGTTCCCTTCTACTCGGTCAACGGCAGCGAATTCATCCAGATGTTCGTCGGCGTGGGAGCCAGTCGCGTTCGAGATCTCTTCCAGAACGCCAAGGACAACGCTCCGGCCATTATCTTCATCGACGAAATTGATGCGGTAGGCCGCCAACGCGGTGCCGGTTTGGGTGGAGGCCACGACGAACGGGAACAAACGCTGAACCAAATTCTGAGCGAAATGGACGGCTTCACCGGTGTCGACTCGGTGATTGTGATGGCGGCCACCAACCGTCCCGACGTATTGGATCCAGCTTTACTTCGGCCTGGCCGCTTTGATCGACATATCACCGTCGGTCGCCCAACCTACAAGGGCCGGCTGGCTATCTTTAAGGTGCATACGCGTGACGTGCCTTTGGACAACGACGTCGACCTCGCCCGCTTGGCAGCTGTTACCATCGGCTTGACCGGTGCCGACATCCGCAACTTGGTTAATGAGGCCGCACTGTGGGCAGCTCGTAACAACAAGACGCGGGTGGCCATGGAAGACTTCGATTACGCCCGCGACAAGGTTCTGATGGGAGCCAAGCGAGAGGAAGTCTTGCAAGACGATGAAAAGGAGAAAACCGCTTATCACGAAGCAGGGCACACTCTGGCAGCCTGGTATCTCGAAGGTGCTCAACGTGTGCACAAGGTAACGATCATCCCGCGCGGCCGATCTCTCGGCAGCACCCAAATCGTGCCCTCCGAAGATCGCATGAGCTCCAGTGAGCGCGAGCTTCAAGATCAGTTGGTTGTGCTGCTGGCCGGCCGAGCGGCCGAAAAGATGATCTACGACGAAACGACCGTGGGTGCCGAGAATGACTTGGAACGTGCCACGGGAATGGCTCGCCGCATGGTCACGCATTGGGGCATGAGCCCCAAACTTGGCCCCGTGAGTTATAAAACTGCCGACGACGACCCATTTCTGGGCCGTGAGATGCACCAACAGCGACAATTCAGCGAACACACGCAAGAATTGATCGACGGCGAAGTCTCCCGCATACTGAACGAAGCTGGAACGCGTGCTTCCGGCTTGCTCCAGGACAAACGCCAGCAGTTAGAAGATCTAACGCGTGCGTTGTTGAACCAGGAAGAACTCAACGAACGCGAGATCGAATCCGTCGTCGGCGTGTCAGTCCGCGGCTCGGTGGATGACATGGAAGCCAAACAACACGCGGAAAGCCAGCGGATCGAGCAGCAAAACAAAGCCAGACGAGAGCAAGCTGCCAATAATCAAGATGACTCGAAGTCAAATGATGAGCAGGCCAACGGGCACACGGCCGTAGCCTCAGCTTCGCAAGCTGGCGATCATAGTCAAGGTGATTCCTGAGGCTAGAACTCGGGATCCCTGAGGCAGCAATGCAGCATGTCCGCCAAGAAAAACCGTTCCTCCAAAATTCGCACCGAGTTTAAGAAAAAGCATCAATCTCGCAAGCGCGCAAGCGATCTAACTCGCCGCTTTCAGCAGGACAAACTGGAAGAAGGTGAATTTCGTAGCGGAGAGCGGATTAGCGGCAAGGGAGAGCTGACTCGGCGGCGTACCATCGTCGGCGAGCATGCCAATGAATCAACCGGTGGCTTGCGAATCAGTATGCAAGTCACCGACGGCAACACGCTTATCGGCCGCGTCATGCGTGTGCATGGACTGGACTGTGTCGTACGGACCGAGGCCGGTCGTGAGTTCCGTTGCGCTGTACGGCAGGTGCTTAAATCCATTTCTACCGAGCAGAGACATGTTATCGCGGCGGGCGACATGGTCCATTTTCGTCCCGAGGGCGAAGAGCAGGGTATCATTCTCAGCGTGGGTCCCAGGCACGGCGTGCTGAGTCGCACCAGTAAAGGCAAGCGACAGATTCTGGTCAGTAATGTCGACTTGGTCGTCATCGTGGCCAGCGCGGTCGACCCCGATCTAAAGCCGCACCTGATTGATCGTTTCCTGGTCACTGCTGAGCAAGCCAGCTTGGAGCCGGTGATAGTCTTCAATAAAGTAGATCTGATCGATCCCAGCGAGCTCATGCCGCTGATCGGTGTCTATGCCCAATTGGGCTATCAGACCATTCTGGCTAGTGCCACCCGAGGTGATGGCATTGAGCATCTGCGACATCTGGTAACGGATCGCCAAAGCGTGTTCACCGGCCAAAGTGGCGTCGGTAAGAGTTCTTTGCTCAACGGCATCCAAAGCGGACTCGGCTTGCGCGTGCAGCCAGTCAGTCAAGACAATCGCAAAGGCAAGCATACGACGACGACTGCGGAACTGATTCCCATCGAAACCGGAGGCTATCTGGTCGACACTCCGGGCATCCGACAACTCGAACTGTGGGATGTTACTCAGGAGGAAGTCGCAGGTTTGTTCCGGGACATCCGACCCTATGTCAACCATTGCCGCTTTCCCGATTGCACTCACATCCACGAAGTGGATTGCGCCGTCCGCGAGGCCGTAGCGGATAACCGCATCGATCCCAGGCGATACAACAGCTTTGTGCATTTGATCGAGGATCCTTCGGCCGCCTTTTAGTGCTTGTTCTTTTGATAGCTTTATTCGACCGGCTACGAAGGCCCGACCGTCGGTTATCAGCCCACACCCGAGCCCGCTCGCGCAACGCCGTGCAGCATTTTTGCGTGGATTTACAAGCACGAAGCGCCAGCAAGTGGGTACTCGATGGCGACCGAAACTCACATACTCGCTCGCTAACGCTTCTTGCTTGTATTTTCGGGCGAGCCGCTCGACACAAACCGCTGCACAGCGTTGCCGCTCCAGACATGCCGCTCTCATTTACGGGTTGCTCTTGATCCGCAAAGCCAATCTTGGGACAAGGCAGAAGTTCGTGGCTTGCGCAACTTGCCTTGCCCCAACAAACAAACGCACGCAACGGCCAGTGCCGCAGTCCTGGCCGCCTTCGACGAGGAATCGGTTCCGTGAACTCGACCACGCAAGAGCAGACCATTGATCATTCAACAGCCAAGACCTCTTGCGCAAGCCGTCAGTTGGCCCAAGCCCGAGCGGCCCTGCACGGCCAATCGGAATTGCCGACCAGCCCCCAGCCCTTTGCAATGCAGGAATTTGTCAGTCCGATTCACAATCTGGAAGGGAATCCCCCGAAGACGCTGGCTGAACTGGCTATTCCAGCCAGCGATCAGGTTGATCTGCGTGTCGAGATCGGGCAAACGCTATTGAGTATTGAACATGTGATGGACTTGCGAAAAGGATGTGTCGTCCAATTGGATCAGGCTGTCAATCAACCGGTAATTCTGTTTGCCGACGATCGACAGGTAGCGCAAGGTGAACTCGTGGTAGTCGACGGTCGCTTTGGCGTGCGGATCACACATCGATCCGAGGACTCGTCCATCCATCAGGAATCCGTTGAAGCCTCAACGGAATCCGCTTAACCATCGTCCACGCATGGCTTAGGTGATCATGACCAGAATACTTAGCTCCGCGGCTCGACCATTTGCCCGCCGATCCAGGATTGTCGCGAGGTTCTGGCTGTTCGTGAATCGCATTCTATGCGGCTTTATGCTGCTTGCGGTGCTGCCGCTGCCCTGCGTCTTCGGACAAGCGCCATTGAACTCATCACCACCAACCGCGCCCCAGACCTTCAACACGCCACAGCAGTCCGTAATGACGGCCAATGCGGTCGATTTCAATTGGCGTCCTCATGGCGCGGGCAACGGCGGCGAGGTTCAACCTGCGATTGCCGAATCGTCCCAGTATTCTGCATCGCACTTGCCGGCGCAAATGACCACGCAAACGCCTGCAGGCATGACTGCTGACGCAGACATGAATCCAACGACTCGGATGCCCAACCCCGAAGTGCAACCAGTATCGCACTCAACTTCCCATCCAGCTCCGGCAGGCTCGGCAGCTCCGACAGTCTCGGCATCCGCGGCTTCCGTTCGATCCATACAGGCGGCTGAAACGAAACATACTCCACTAGCGCCACCCAAAAATGCCGCCCGTACCAATGCCGCTTCGACTTCTGGATCGCTGCAGTCGCTGGTTTCCGTGTCCGCAAGCCTGGCGCTGGTAATCGGTCTCTTCCTCGGATCCGTCTTTGTCTATCGCAGGCTTGCTGGCAAGGGATTCGGGAAGACGATTCCGGATGAGGTCTTTTGCGTATTGGGCCGGGTCACCCTGGCACCTAAGCAACAAATGCTCGTTATCCAGTTTGGTCCTAAGCTGGTTTTGATGAGTCTCATTCAAGGCGAGGCAAGGTGCATCAGCGAGATCGATGATCCCGAAGATGTCCATCGACTGCTCGAACTCTGCCAGCATCCACGTGCAAGTACTTTGCATAAATTCCAAGACCAAGCCAGCACCCAATCGCCAGCCAAGCGTGAATTGGCATTTCCGGTGCCTCAGCACGCGTTGGAACAGCAGGATGCGAAGCATCGTCAACGCCCGCCATCCAGCGGTGATTTGCAGCAAACATATCGAGAGATCCTGAAACAGGGGGCCTCGATATGAAGCCCCGCAAAGCTCTTGTGATCGTTGGCGTTGTGTACCTCACGGTGGCGACCGTGGGAGTGGTCGGTCAGGAGCCGCCCAATCTCACGCATAGCAATTCGCCCATGCGTTTGGAAGCCATTGACAACACGGAATCGCCCACGTTTTCAGCAGCTACGCAGAACCCTCCAGGAATTTTCGAACATCTTAAAAACGCTGCTCGGCATGCAGCCGAACAAGCTGAGACGACTTCGGAAGTTACTGAGGGTGAAGTCGTCCAAGATCTTCCGGGAGCAGGTCTCGTGGGTGCGTGGACAAGCCGCAGCGGACTGGGAGGAACGCTACAGATTCTGCTGATGGTGTCTGTACTGAGTCTTGCGCCCGCCATTCTGTTGATGACCACTTGCTACGTGCGGGTCGTCATAGTCCTGGGGTTGCTCCGCCAAGCACTGGGAACTGGACAACTTCCGCCGACTCAGATTCTGACCTCCATCTCAATTTTCATCACCATGTTTGTCATGGCTCCCGTGTGGAACCGTGTTTATCAAGATGCCATTCAACCCTACACGGCTGAGGGCTCGACCATGACCTGGGAAGAGGCCTGGCAGGCGGCTGCCACTCCAGTTCGTGATTACATGAGCCAGCAGATCGATCTGGTACAGAATCAGGATGATGTGCACCTGTTTTATAACTACCACACGGGAGGTGGCACGCCTGCACGCAGCTATGAAGAGGTGCCTTTAGAGGTCTTGCTGCCGGCCTACATGCTCAGCGAACTCAAGACTGCATTCTTGATGGGCTTCATGATCTATCTTCCGTTTCTCATTATCGATCTGGTAGTGGCTGCGGTAACCGTGTCGATGGGAATGATGATGCTGCCACCAGCCATGATCTCACTTCCGTTTAAGCTTCTGTTGTTTGTTTTGGTGGATGGTTGGCATCTCGTCGTAGGAATGTTGCTAAAAAGCTTTGGCCCCATGGCCTGAAATCGATTGGAGAGAACCGTATGGATAGTGCGACATCCATCGAAGTATTGCAGGCGGCCATTGTTATGGCCGCCACCATTGCGACTCCCATCCTGGTGGTTGGGCTGGTAGTTGGCTTTCTGATCAGTCTTTTTCAGGCGGTCACTCAAATACAGGATCAAACCGTCAGCGCGGTACCAAAAATCGTCGCCATTGTTTTCGCGTTGGTCTTGTTTCTGCCTTGGATCACAGATCACTTGGTTGAGTACACACGAACAACCTACGAACAGATTCCGGAGCTCATGCAGAAGTAGACCTGAACACCATGCAGCTCATGTTGGAACAAATGGGACAACCAGGTTGGGTATTCTTGTCGGTGCTGGCGCGCCTGGCACCGATTCTGGTCATGGCACCACCCACGCACAGCGCTGTCCTGCCGCGCCGATTCCGCACCGCCTTCGCCTGCCTTCTATCTCTGCTGCTGGTGCCCGTAGCCTCCCAGACCGCGATGGCCCTACCGCAGGACGTTGCCACGGCCTGCTCGGCGTGGATTGGGGAATTGCTACTGGGACTGATGCTGGGTGGCGTACTGCTACTTTCAATCGCATCCTTCGAGATTGCCGGACGCATTGTGGGCCAACTGTCTGGCTTCGACATGGCCTCCAGTACCGGAATTGCGGGTGATGCCAGGCAAGCGAATGCGGAATCACCCATCCTGGTGCACTTGTTTGGTCTGATAGCGTTGGTCAGCTTGCTGACCACGGGAGGACATCGCTACTTCCTTCAATGCTGCATGGATAGCTTTGCCCACGCGCCGGTTGGCAGCGTCGCCTTCCAAACGAATTGGCTGGCCGAGATGGAACACTTGCTAACACATACGCTGACGATCGGTGTCCGAGTTGCAGCGCCCGTGGCGCTGGCTCTGTTTACGATCAATCTTGCGGGCGGATTGCTGACGCGGGCGATTCCGTCCATGAATATTCTGTCGGTTGGCTTCAGTGTAAATGCTCTCGCTGTATTTACGCTGCTGCTGATGTGTTTGGGAACTTGCGGCTGGTTCTATCAGTCTGAGTTGACTCACTGGCTGGAAGCCTGCCAGAGAGTAACGGTGCTGGATCCCTAGACTGCTTCCCGTCGTGGAATCAGCAGTGATATTCACGATGCCTTTGACAACAGCAAGTACGATTCGCCAGAAGGAACAGCATGTCCGACTCAGGTGCCGAGAAGAAGCACGCCGCGACACCGCAACGCCGAAAGAAAGCCCGCGAAGAAGGGCAATTCGCGATCAGCCGCGATCTTAACGCGGCTGTCATCATGCTGGCCGCCTCCGCGGCTCTTTGGTGGAGCGGTCCAGGCATCATGCGAGCTTTGCGTTCAACTCTCACCGAAACCTGGGACACGGATATCGCCATAGCCGGCTCCCCCAACCATCTTGTCGAGCATCTGAGTGTCACCTTGAGCAAATGCCTGCTCGGGCTGCTGCCTTTTCTGGCGAGCATCTTTGGTGTGGCCATCCTGAGCTACTGGACCCAGTCGGGATTCCATCTGTTCCCCGGCCGCTTGCGGCTGGATGTAGCTCGCATAAATCCGTTCTCTGGCTTGCGGCGTATGTCCTCATTGCCAAATTGGATACAGCTTGGTTTTGGGCTGGCCAAACTGTTGGCGATTGTACTGATTATTGCCTGGAATCTCAGAGTATCCTGGTCAACGATTCACGGCTCGCTGGCGTTAGATTTAATTCCCTTGGCCGGCTTCATGTGGAACTTCACGCTCAGCAACTTTCTTCAACTTGGTTTGGCATTTCTGGCGCTGGGTATTCTTGAATACGGCGTACAACATTGGCGCCACGAGCATTCACTGCGAATGACCGATCAAGAACTCCGCGATGAAATGAAGTCCACGGTCGGCGATCCACAACTGGCCGCGAATCGTCGGGCTGTTCATCAGCGTCTTTTGGCGGAACGCATCGATTCATCGGCCGGGTAACAGCAGCTTGCTCAGTCCACCTAGCTGCTGGCACTGCGATAGGAAAGCAAAGCTTTCTGAAAGACCCAGCGACTTGCCAGCAAACAAGCCACTGTGGCAAATAGCGTAAACAGAGCTAGGGGCCATTCCCAGGAAGCTCGGGGCGTCAGTGGCTGAGCCAACAAGCGGGCGGGAACATTAACGACCACCAGTACCGGGATTACGAAGGTAAATATCAACCACAAGGGAATGCCCCAGCCGCGAGCATAGATTTCCATCGGGTAGCGAGAAAAATTGGTGATGTAGAACCAAAAGTCATACAGAGTCTGATTTCTTCCCAACCAGACACTGGTGGCAGCCAAGCAGATCATCAAGCTGTACAGGATGGCCGCTCCACAGGCAATGTAGAGCGGGTACAGCAATAAGCTTGCCGGCTCCAGTCTCCATGGATTCTCCGCTCGCGTGGCCAGTTGATTCAAGCTCAGCACAACCAGCACGATTCCCAGCAGCAAATTCGACAAACTCGACCAGCTCACCTTGCGAAAAGAAATCAGAAACTGGGTGTCGATCGGTTTCAGCATGGCAAAATCCAAGCCGCCCGTGCGAATCATCTCGCTGAACTCTTCGGAATTGGGCATGAAGAAAGCTTGTACCAGGGAATTGATGATCCAGGTCGTGCCCATGAACACAAAGAATTCATACTTGCCCCAGCCGGTTTGCGCGCCAATCGAACTCGCATGTTCAAACACGATCCAATAGAAGCCGACATTCATCAACGACCAGGACAGACTGGAGACAGCCTCCAATAAGAAATTCGTGCGAAACATCATGTCGCGCACCAAGGAATTACGAGCAAAGGTCAAGAACACGCGCCAGTAATTCGGATGATCTGACTTCACTTTTTCCACGGACATCAGCCACCAAATCCGCTATAGCGGCGGACTCCCCTAGCGTACAGAAACCTGGCAACCAAGGCTAAGGCCAGCAGCCACAGCAGTTCTATGCCGACTTCAGTCCATAGCTGATCTCTTTCAACCTTGCCCAAGAAAACTGCCGCGGGAAAATAGGCCAGGTATTTGAAAGGCAACAAATCGACCAGCCAAGACCATGGGTCCGGCAACAAATCCAACGGAAACATGTGCCCAGACAGGAAGAAGTTGAGCAACATGTAGACGAACAATAATGAGCTGACTTCCAAGAACCAAAAGCCGACCAGCCCGATACAAAGATCCAGAAAGAAGCCCAGCAGGAACGCCAGAATGAGCGACACGCTGAAGGCAACTAGAACCTCGGCATCTGGCCAGCCCGAGAAATAACCGCGACAAAGAAAAAACACGAAGGCAAAGGGCAGGGCGGCGACTGCGTAATAGGCAATCTTATGGGCCACCCGCCCCAACAGCATGAAGCCAATCATATCGATCGGCTGAATCAAGTACTTCTTGATCTCACCCTCGCGAATCTGCTTGGCGGTCGTCGATGCCAAGCCCGGCATACTCGAGAAAGCTCGCCCCAGCATGGAGAGCAGATAGTAAGCCACCATGTTGGAAAAGGTATAGCCCGCCAGCTGATTTTCCGAGGCATCGCCACTTCCCAAAGACTCAAATACGGCAAGCCACAGGAATATCTGAGTGATGATGGGCAGAAAGCGCATGAGCGTGCCCAGCGCAAAGTCTCCCCGATAAGCCAGACGCTCCTCCAGGGCGATGCGAAAGATCATCCACCAACAGGCAATTCGATTGGAAATACTGAAGGCGTGCATGGGATGACGTTCCGATCAATACTGACATGCCGTGCGCGAGCCGCGGTCTCCGCGGGACATGCTATTCAGTGGCATTAAACAAGTTTGCAATCACTTCCTCCAAAGGAGGATCCTCCACCGAGATATCCTCTACCTGATAGTGCTGCAAAATGTTTGACAAACTTTTCGTGGCTTTTTCTCTGGGACAACGCAGGGTAACTTTTGGCAGTTCCACCGACTCCACTTCCGCGAATCGCTCCAAGCCCTCCGCGGTCTGTCCTTCCGCCAAAAGCAATCGCAAAATTCGCAGGCCACTGAAGCTTTCCACAATATTCGCCAGCGAACCGTCAAACTTGATCATTCCATCGTTGATGACCACCACCCGCTTACACAGGGCGGCGATGTCCTTCATGTAGTGGCTGGTCAACAGGATGGTGATCTTCCGCTCCTGCTGGTAGTACTTCAAAAATTGCTGGATGTTGTGCTGCGCCACGACATCCAAGCCGATTGTTGGTTCGTCCAGGAACAGCACCTCCGGAGAGTGGAGCAGAGCTGCGATTAACTCCATCTTCATCCGCTCTCCCAGCGAGAGTTCCCTGACGGGGCGACCCAACAGTTTCTCGACACCCAACAGGTCCGCCAACTCGCTCAAGCGATTCGAGAAAGCTTCCCGATCGATCTGGTAGATTTGCTGATGCAGGCGGAAAGACTCTTGAGCCGGCAGGTCCCACCACAGCTGGTTCTTCTGCCCCATTACCAAGGCGAAACGCCGACGGTAATCATTGTTGCGTTCCCAGGGAACGTGCCCCATGACACGCGCCGTACCGCCGGAAGGATAAATGACCCCGGACAGCAATTTCAGAGTTGTTGTCTTGCCGGCTCCGTTCGGTCCGAGAAAGGCTACAAATTCGCCCTGCTCGACTTTCAGGTCGATCGATTTAACTGCCTCAACATCCCGATATTCACGATGCCACAAACCACGAATCGCAGCCAGCAGACCCTCCTGCTTCTGGTAGACGCGATACGATTTCGACAGCTGATCAATCTCAATGATGGCCATAGCGGAGGGATTATAGGATGGCCATCAAGAATCGCCCACCACCGGCAATCGAAGTTGAGGTACTTCCCCCTGAAACCTGGACTTCGACATCCTGCAAGAGCCGCCTTAGAATGTTCCAGCTAGAGCATGTTAATTTTGACATAGTCGCCGATCGCTCCGCGATCGTAGCGCTTCCGCCGGAAACCGCGAGAAGGCAAGCATGGCAATTCGGATTGGAATGGGGCATGACACCCATCGCTTGGAGCCTGGAGGCCCCTTGCGGCTGGGTGGCATCGATATCGAGTTTGATTTTCATTTGGCGGGACACAGCGATGCGGACGTGTTGTTGCACGCCATCACCGACGGCTTATTGGGCGCGGCAAATCTAGGTGACATAGGGCAACTGTTCCCTGACACAGAGGCGATCAACGCCAATCGTGACTCGGCGGAAATGCTGGACATCGCCTATCGCCGCGTTCATGAGGCAGGCTGGGAGGTTATCAATCTGGACTGTGTCGTGCTGGCGGAACGCCCCAAGCTACTTTCCCACAAGGATGCAATTTGTCATCGCATAGCCGGCATCCTGGGCTGCAGCCGCGATCAAATCTCGCTGAAAGGCAAGACCGGCGAGCGAAGCGGCGAGGTAGGGCAGGGGAAGATCATGCAAGCGATGTGTGTCTGCCTGCTGCAACAACGGCCATAGCCAGGCTCGGAATCGACCGATGACGCGGCCAGGTTTAACAGCAACTAAAGATGAGCAGATTCCACTGCGGACACTAGGCTGGGAAGCTGGGCCATTGCGGTATCGGCCTGCGCGGACACGCTGAGACGAAAAAAAGCGTTGTGACCGAAGAGACTCAGTCACAACGCCTTATTCTTGATGCGATAGGTTGAAGCGGGTTCGCTTACAGCGTCCAGCCTTCGCGATACTCGCGGTGCACGAATTGATTGACGGCATCGTCGTTGGTGCACTTCATCTGCTTGGCGTCCCATTCGTAACGTTTGCCGGTTTCTCCGCGGAGAGCCAAAATGCCCACCAGCATGGTTTCGGTGAGACGGCCTGCGTAGCCGAAGTTCGACATGGTTCCAGGCTCGTATTCGCCCGTCACGGATTTAACGAACTCCCATTTCTGCCGTTGATCGGTGCCGCCTTCAAACGGAATCCGCGGCAGTGTTTGCTCGGGCAACTCCAGTTTGCTGGGTGGCAGCATTTGGCCACCTTGAATGACCGCGAACTGAGCCCCGTAGTCATCGGGAGAGAATAGCATGCCTTTGGAACCTACCACCACGGCGCCGCTGGTACCGCGCTGCAGCTTGCCGGCACGCCAATCGGCAATCTTCTTCTGGAATGACTGAGGCAGCTGCTCCAGGATTTCGTCCGAAGGCAGATTTCCGCCGTCGTACCAGTAGAAGTCTGTCGCCGGCAGACCCTCCCGCTCGGCAAATTCAAACTTCAGAGTCGAATTCGATGGATACTGTTCATTGTCGACGATACCCGAGTTCTTGATGGCGGTGACGGCCACCGGATCCCACAGCTTGAGCGCCATAACGGGCATGTTGGTGGTATGGCAGGCCATGTCGCCGAGGGCGCCTGTGCCGAAATCAATCCAACCGCGCCAGTTGAAGGGATGGTAGACGTCCGTCTTGAAGGGTCTCATGGGAGCGGGACCAATCCAAGCATCCCAGTTGAGACCTTCTGGAATGGGATCTTCACCCTCAGGCCTGCCGGCACCCTGAGGCCAAATTGGGCGATTGGTCCAAACGTGAACTTCCTTCACCTCTCCAATGCCACCCGACTGGATGTATTCAACGGCAGTCCGCAAACCATCTTCGCTGGTTCCCTGGTTGCCCATCTGCGTAACCACACCCATCTTTTCCGCTGTCTCACGCAGCATGCGGGCCTCTTTGATCGACCAAGTCAGAGGCTTCTGGCAGTAGACGTGTTTCTTCATCTTCATTGCCATCATGGCTGCAGCCGCATGCGTGTGATCCGGTGTGCTCACCGTCACGATGTCGACCTTGTCGCCCAACTGATCCAACATCTCACGGAAATCCTGAGACTGAACAGCATCTGGGTACTCTCGAGCCTTCTTAGTCAGACGCAGTTGGTCGACGTCACACAAGCCGACAATGTTCACACTGTGCTCGCCTACGTGGCTTGAGTCGCTATCTCCCTTTCCACCAACTCCGATGCACGCTGCCGAAAGAGCTTGCATGGGAGATGTGTGTGCACGGGAATTCAGGCTCGTGCCGAGCCACACGCCAGCACCGAGACCAGCGGATTGACCGATGAACTGACGACGTGTTTTACGAAGCGACATTGACGGACCTTTCCAAGAAAGCAGAGTAAATTGCGTAAGGATGAATTGGGCTGGTAGGGAGGGTTCACTGCCCAGAAAGGGACCCATGGGCGCAGATCCCAGCCCTGTAGTATACGCGGTTTCCGTCCTGGAAAAAGGGTCGGGTTGCGGAGCCCCAGGGCTTTGCGACGTTTGGAATAATGGGTGAGACCCTTTTGGCGAATTGGAGAGCTTAGAGTACGCTAAACATGGAATAGTTATTAGCCAAAGTAGCCTGCGGAGCCCATCGTGCACCTCAACAAGCAACTCCTCTCCCGCTCGTCGATTGCCACCTTTGGTTGGTTGTGCGGCCTGATATTGACCTCACTATCCGGTTGTAATGAAGCGGATTACGCTTCCATTCCAGAGCTGCGAGCCAGCCGCGAACCGGCCCTCGGTCCCGGCGACCCCATGTTCCGTTTATCCGAGGAAGCAAAGCAAGCGAGCGAATCCGCGGCCCTGGCACTGTCGGATACGCCAGAATTATCGATCGATTCCGCCATGGAAGCGTCACCGCCCGGTCCTAAGAGCAAGGTCGATTCATCTCTTCCAGCCGAGGACACTCTGGTCGCAGACCCGAGCGACAGTGCGGAAGCTGAGTCCGCCACCGCCGAATCCCCAACTCCCAAGGATGCGGAGGCGGTAGCCCAAACGCCAGTTATCGAAGCCCCAGTGCAAGATTCAGCAGCCGTCGACAAACTGGCAGAAGCTGGATTCGCGCTCAAAAAGGACGACGCTGGGAACGTTATTGAGCTCAGCGTAGATCGCCGCGAACCCTCCGGGGAGCTCATCAGCCTGCTTTCGGGTCTGCCATTCCTACAGGATGTGAAGCTGGCGGGAACGGGCATCACCGATGAGGGCTTCACCGCGTTGGAAGGGCTGAAGGACCTGAAACGCCTGAACCTGGAAAGCTCAGCCATCAGTGACGTAGCCCTGGAGTCAGTGGGCAAGATTCCGAATCTGGAAGTCCTTTCGCTGCGACTCACCAGCGTCTCCGATGAAGGCCTGAGCCTGCTCATTCCAGCTACCGGGCTGCGAGCCTTGGATCTGCGGAATTCGAACATAACCAACGCTGGCATGCCCGCGATTGGCAAATTGGAAAATCTCGTTGACCTGCAGCTCGAACGTGCCAAGGTGACCGACGAGGGTTTGCAGGAGATTACCGGGCTCAAGAAGTTGCGTTCCCTGAATCTCAATACGGTTGGTATCACCGATGAAGCTCTCAAACTTCTCGGCGAGATGCCATCTCTAGAGCAAATTCAACTGGATAGCGCTCGAATCAGCGATGCCGGGATGAAATATTTGGCACAGCTGCCCAAGCTGAAACGCTTGCGGATCCGCTACTGCGATATCACCGGGGAAGGGATCAGCGAATTGAAAGACCTCGAGAAGCTGCAGCGACTGGAATTGCGGAACACTTCCGTGGATGACTTGGCCATGGAAATCATCGCTGGCTTACCGTCGGTCGAATATCTGGAGCTCAACGAATGCCGGCTGATCTCGGAAGAGGGATTCAAGAGCCTGGCCGCCTTGCAGGGGCTGAAGGAACTGCAATTGTGGGAAACCAAGATCAATGACGAGGGCCTGGCGGCATTGAGCGGGCTATCAGAACTGGAAGTACTGAACTTAGAAGCCACCAACATCTCTAACAAGAGCGTGGAAGTACTGGCCGGCTTTGAAAAACTGCGCCAGCTAAATATCGCGGGGACGCGCATCGATGATGAAGCGGCAGCGACTTTCGTCGCCATGCCCAGTCTGACATGGATCAACGTGCGAAACAGCTCGATTTCCTTCTTCGGCGTGGATGAACTCATGCAGAAAGAAGGTTTGCAGGTTGTTGAGTAAGTCAGGCCTTCAATCAGGTCCCACGAGGCTCCCGCCAGCTTTCCGCCTGCTTGCAAAGCGGCGAACGTGAAGGCGGAAAGACAACGCGCGCCGGGCATTGTGCGTTCGATACCGGTGGTTCCGTTCGTGAGGATACTGATCTTGTTGCCAGTGCTGAGTCTGGCAGGCCGCGCGAATGCTGCTATTTTGAGCGCTTTCTTGCAGGTTCCAACGGAGAAATTCCGATCCGAACAAGGTGGAATTTCGTGTTGTTGACGAGGAAATCCTGCCGTGTGGCGTTCATTGTTCTTTGCTGTCGGAATCATGTTATTGATCGTGGGCGGAGAGTGCCTGCTGATCGAGAGCGCGACGCTTGGAAACGCCAAAATGGAGTCGGTTCAGGTCAGTAACGGCTGGTTTCAACAACCCAGTACAACCATGGTGGCCTCCGGCGGAAAGACCTTCAAACCACCCGAATGGATGCCTTGGAGCCTGATTTTTTCCGGCGCCGTGGTGCTGCTCTACTCCTTTACGCTCCCCAGAAGATGGGGCAAATCGGGCGGCTAGCGAAATTCTGGGGACTGCTGTCCGTATTCTTGCCGCGACTTGTCAGGAACGCCGCGACCGATTGTTGACCCGCCCACGCATTCGGAATACATTCTTACATTCCGACGGCTAATACACCCCACCTGCTGTATTAGCAGATCTAATTCAAGCAATCTGCTTTTGTTCCGCGTTCCAACGGGCCGCGCTATGCACCTTCGAAATCTGCGAGTTTTTTGCGACGTGGTTGCTCGACACAGCTTTTCGAAAGCTGCTGCCGATAACGACATGACGCAGAGCGGGGTCAGCCAAGCAGTGCAGCAGTTAGAAGAGTATCTGCAGGTCCAATTGATCGACCGCAGTAAGCGCCCCTTTCTGCTGACTCCGGAGGGGGAAGCATTTCACGTAGGCTGCATTAAGATCTTGCGGCAGTTCGAAGCGCTGGCGGATGAAGTCCGTTCGCTGGGTCAAGAGGTG
>JANSWS010000684.1 GCA_024743355.1 bacterium | reverse complement strand
ACATCAGGCAGTTGCTGGTTGAGATTGCCGTGGTGGCAGCCACCGAAGTTCTGACACCAGCCGACAACACCATTGCAGCTGCGGACTAAAACTTTTTCCAGATTGAGATCGAACCTGATTCGTTGGGACAAAAAACTATGAGCAATCAAGCTACGAGACGACATTTTTTGAAAGGTTTGGGCGTTAGTGCCGCGTCCGCCAATCTGCTGTTGAACCTTCCCAGTTTGTCGCTTGGGGCCACAACGGCGCGGCGGAAGCAGCGTCTGGTTTTCGTCTTCAGTCCCAACGGAGTCATTCCGCAGCACTTCTGGTCGGAAAAAAGTGGAAGCGATTTCGAACTGAAGCGAATCTTGCAGCCGCTGGAAGAGCTGCGTTCCCAGGTACTAACGCTGCAGGGTATGTGCAATCGTATCAAGGGCGACGGCGACGGCCATATGCGCGGGATCGGCTGTCTGTTGACCGGCATCGAGTTGTTTCCTGGGGATATCCAGGGAGGTTCGGATACCCCGGCCGGCTGGTCGATGGGTATTTCGGTCGACCAGTATTTGAAGAACTGCTTGCAGGCCGACCCAGAGACTCAGACGCGTTTTGGTTCTTTGGAAATGGGTGTCATGGTTCCAGAGCGAGCGGACACTTGGACGCGGATGTCCTACGCGGGTCCCAACCAGCCCGTTGCGCCCATCGATAACCCCTACCAGATGTTCGATAAGCTCTACGGTCAGACGAAAAATCGTGCCATGCTGGCAAGTGTGCTGGACGATTTGCAAGAGGATTTCAAGAAAGTTGAGCGACTGCTCAGCCACGAAGACCGTGGCTTGTTACAGGAGCATGTCGAGTTGGTGCGGGATCTGGAGAAGGAACTGCAAACGGAATTGGCGTCTTCGGGGAGCCGAGAGGAGCGTGAGGAAGCGGCCGTGGGGCATGCCGTGCCTGAGCTGCCGCCCAATATCGAAGAAGAAAACGATAACATGCCATTGATTACGCGAATGCAGATGGACATGCTCGTGAATAGCTTCCAGGCAGATTTCGCGCGGATTGCAACCTTCCAAATCACCAACAGTGTCGGGCAGCCCCGCATGCGATGGCTGGGAATCGACGAGGGGCATCACACATTGTCTCACGAGCCGGATAGCAACGAAGACGCTTACGAGAAGCTGATCCGCATCAATACCTGGTACTGCGAGCAAGTGGCTTACCTTGCCAAGAAGCTCGCTTCCATTCCGGAGCCGGGAGGTGAAGGTAGTCTGCTGGACAATACCACCATTGTGTGGACGAATGAACTCGGCAAGGGGAACTCGCACACACGCAACGACATTCCGTTTGTCTTGGTGGGCGGCGGATTGGGCTTCAAGACCGGTCAGGCGTTGAATTATGGCAAGGTCAATCACAACCGACTGCTGATGTCTTTCTGTGAAGCTATGGGCTATCCCACGCCATCCTTTGGCAATCCCGATTTCTGCGGCGAGGGTGCTCTGACCGGATTGGTTTAGAGCACAGCCTTGTCCTACCCACTTATTGACAGTCGCGCGAGCAAAAAGGCCAATCAATACTCGTACTCGTGCTCGTGCTCGTGCTCGTGCTCGGAAGTACGTCGATTACGATTACGAGTACCATTTCATCAAGCACGAGCACGATTGCGGATAAAAACGTGGGTAACGACCAGCGGTTTTGGCCGCGATTCTTTTCCGTTTTTTGAAGAGCTTCTTAGCCGGTGGCCCGGCAACACTTCATAAATGGATTCCCGGCCCAGAGTTGGCACACCCGATGTTGCTTGTTTTGCCGCTACGCGATAGGCTTTGTCATCATGGAAGCGGCCGTCGGCAGGCTGTTTCGCCCCGAGTGTCCTTGCTCGCCTGTGGGCTGGGCTTCCCTGCGGACACTTGATCCTTCCTCGGTTCCTACCGAGTTTGGTTCCCTGGTTTTCTTGACGGAACTTTGCTGAGAGGAGTTCGGCAGTGTACGTAGCTGTATCGACGGATTGTTTTCCCGATGTGCCAATGCCAGATGTTGTCGATATGTTTGTCGACCTGGAGTTCACAACGGTCGAAATCGCTCTCCGAGAAGACGGTACCTTGCTCAGTCCAAGTCGTATTGATGAAGACTTCGACAAAGCAGTGCATTTGGCAATCAAGAGTCACCGCTTGGATGTTTGCAGCTACGATGTGCACATTGACGCTGTAGGCGATGAGTTTTACAAGCAGTTCGAGGCCGTATGTCGACTCGGTAAAGCTTCCAAGGTGGTGACGCTCACCGTTCCCTCAGCCGAGTT
>JANSWS010000537.1 GCA_024743355.1 bacterium | reverse complement strand
GTTTCGCGATTGATGCCGATCAGCTTTTCGCGCAAGTGGTTGACGACGAAGGCGAGTACCGCATGCTCCTGGAAGTTCTTCCATTGGGCTTGCGACAAACGCTGGATCTCGCGAGGAGACTCCTTGTCATAAAATCGAACCATCGCCGCATATTTGTCAAATGAATCCTGCACCGTCTCTTGGCTTATCGTTGGCATGGTGGGGGCAACAGCTTCAAATAGTTCAAAGAGAACCAGTAATACGTAGAGACTCTCCTCGACCAAGTCCATTGGCACCATCAGCGAGCCAAGCTGGACGGCAGCGCCCATCACATTGCCTTGCCTAGCCGCGACATAATCAAAGCGACGGATTCTTTGTTCGGTCGAATATGCATCCACCTTTTTGATCGCGGTGGCAACGTCGTCGACAGTAATGGTGAAATTGAAGTCCGAAAGGTCGGGAGTGCTCATCAGCCTTTTACTCCGGAAAGGTCAGGTAGGTTGGTGGCACGGCGTCGACGAGCCAGACTCCGTTGGCGGAGAGATAGAAATGGTGGCCGTCACGATGCATGGTTTCGGCCGCCACTCTCAGGATGATGGGCTTGCCTCGCCGCGAGCCGACCTTGGTCGCGGTTTCTTCATCGGGTGAAAGATGGACGTGGTGACGTGATCGCTTTTGCAGACCGGTAGCGCGGATGCTGTCAAGGAAAGCCGCGACCGTTCCGTGATAGAGAGTCTCGGGAGGCGTCTTCTGTTCGAGATTGAGTTCGACGCCGGACACCGAATGCCCCTGGCTGGCTCGGATACGCAGACCATCCTCACTCAATGCGAAACGCTTCTTGTCGTTCGTGGCGACCACTTCGTGCAATAGCTCCAGCGTGAGTGCCTTTCCATGAGCGTTGGCTTGGGCAATCAATTCGTCGATGCAGAGCCAACCTTCAGGGGCTAGCTTCGCACCAATCACTTCGGGACGATGCCGAAGGACCAAGCTGAGGAACTTGCTGGTGGAGACGAGTTTGTCGTTTGATTTCATGACTCAAATTGTACCGCAAACAAGAATACGCCCGGGACAAAGGTTTCCGTCACGGGCGTTTCGATACTTAGCCTTTCTTCCTACAGCTCAACGGCTTCGACCTCGCGGACGAAACGGCCTGAGTCGGACTCTAGGAAGTTGCTGACGACGTTGAAGACGGCGTCACTGAAGCCGCCGATGTTCAGGATGTCAGCTCGCTCACAAGCCTGAACCGTCTGGTACGGCTGCAGATCGATGTTGACCAGCTTCGGAACAGAACCCGCGGCTAGCGCCGTCGGCTCACGCAATCGTCGCTGGTTGGCAATGAAGGCTTCCCAAGCTGTCATGACACCGGTCGAACCGTGCCGTCCTGTTCCGACCCAGCTCTCGTTATCGCTAACAAGAACAACGCCGGCAAACTTGCGCTTCGCGTACTTCTGGTTGGCAGCTACCAGCGGTAGCGAACAGTCGGTTCCACCACCACCGTACTTTGCCAATCGTTCAGCAATGCTCAAGATCGAGTCGTTTGGATCGATCTTGACATCGTAAGCCGATGTATCGAACGGAATCACAACGCTGTCCGGGTTGCGACGCAGCATCGCTGCGGCGAACAGTGCTGCCACGTCGATGCATCGCATCTTCGAAGTCGCACCTCGTCCGCGGTTGCCTGTGACCGCACAGCTCATCGATCCAGACGTGTCCAGACCGATCACTACCGGTCCCGGCAACTCCGGTACATTTCCACAAGCGATCTCGGCTGCCTTATGCAGTGCCGTCTTGATCTTCTGCGGAACATTGTCATCCGCGTTCAAGTACGCAGCAAAGTACTGGTACGGGAACTGCTTCGAGCGTCGAATCTCCGACTCATCGGCGATCCGCTCAGCCACGTAATCAACCATATTGTGGGCGTACGCTCCGCGCAAGTTGCGCTCGCCTTCCGCTACTTTCACGGAGTGAAAGGCGACATTGAAGACGTCGTGTCGCAGCAAAGTGTTCAAGTTCATACGCAGCGCCTGTGGACCCATCTTACGAGCCAGTGCAGCCCAAACCTTTGGTCCCCTGGCGGCATCCGACAACAAGTCCCAGCGGACATTGTCGAGTCCGCCAACGATCAAGGCCTGTGCTTCTTCGCTCTCCGAGTTGCGGTACGCGATCAGTGACTGAACCTCGGCCGGCAAGTCCGCTTCCGTTGCCGGAGCCCACTTTTCGACTTCCTTATCGGTCAGCCAACCGAACAATGCTCGACGAGCGTCATCCTTCGGCGTCGGACGTGCCATTCGCAGGACGTCCCGCAGGCTCGGATCGTTACCGATCGATGCCGACAGCAACTTACCCGTCGAAGCCTCGTTCAGCCAACGCTGGAACGCACGCTGAAGCGAAGACGACAGACCCTTGCGACCGAACTGGCCCGAGCGAACCATTTGGAACACCGTGCGCAGAACGCGGCCATTGTCAGCGACTCGATCAAAGACCTTGTGCATCAGCGCCGTGTCGCGAGTCGACAGCGTGACCAGCAGCGCCGCCGGCATGTCCTTCATGTAAGCACGCTCACGTGAGTAGACCGCCAGCTTTGCCAGGAACTCGTTGTCGTCGACTTCGTCGATCAGCTTTCGCAGTTGGTCAAGTTGATCTGAAGCTGTCGCGTAGAACACGTTTCCGAACGTACCGGTAGCCGCAAGCTGCGCGAGCGCATGCTTTGCCGGGAACTTGTACGCCGGACCGCCGGCTTCGTTGACAGTCGTCGCTTGTGGCAGAACGCTCGTGATGCTCGAAAACAGACTCTTGTTAACCATGGTGAAAGTTTGAAGAGTGAGGGGTGAAGTGTGAAAGGAAAGACCGGTAGAATTCGGTGCTGACACGCGTGACAAGGGTACTGATTGATGAAGAGTGATTTACCGGACCGGACGTTCGAGTTTGCAAAGCGGATTGTGAAACTCTGCCAAAACCTGGAAGAGCAACGAGGCGTTGCGCAAACCCTGAGTCGCCAGCTCATTCGGTCAGGTACTTCGATCGGTGCAAATGTCGAAGAAGGACAAGCCAGCCAGAGTCGAAAAGATTTTCGGCTGAAGTACAACATCGCGTGCAAAGAAGCACGCGAGTCGCTTTACTGGCTTCGTCTACTCGCCGAATGCGAAATCATCGACAGCGAGCGACTTGGTCCCTTGATGGATGAGTGCAACGAGCTGATCTCGATCTTGACCGCAATCGTCAAGAAATTGCGAGACTAGTATTGCGCTCCTCACCCTTCACTCTTCGAACTTCACTTCCGTTTCTTCTTCAAGTTCTTCCGCAATCGATTCCACACCTTGCGACCAGTGTCTCGGTCGAGCCGGACAAGCTGGTGCTTGCGGATATCGAAGATCGCGGTTCCGCCTCTCGCTTGCTTGGTGTAAACGAACGGCAAACAGACGGCCATGACTTTGCTGGGTTGGCCAGCGTCACGGGCATTGTAGACCGATCGAACTGGTTCGTCCGCCGCGAGCGTGCTGCTTGTGCAGCACCAAAGGAACGATGGCAGTTCGTAGATCTCTGTCAAAGCGGTGACGTAGTCTCCTGGTTTGATGTCTTCTCCGGCGACGCGTGCTGCTACGTTCGTCGCGAAGTTGGTTTCGGTTGTGGTTTCCATGATTCATATTGCTTGATGAAAGTAGTTTTGAATGTGCAGACAGTCTTCGCTTGACGTCCGATTACTCGGCGCCGGATTTCGTAATCGCGAAGAATTGAAATTGCACACGCATGAGAATTCCGCAAGCGAAATGAAGTTTGAGGAGTGAAGGGAGAAGTTTGAAAAGCTGGGGCGAGGTGTCTACTTTCACCGCTCACCCTTTTTCCTTCAAACTTCTAAAGGTGCTCTACCCACTGAGCTACAAAGCAAGCCAAAGGTTCGCTTTGACGGGATTCGAACCCGCGACCGTCGCGTGATGTAGTCCAACCTGGCAGTCAATCGTGTATTGTCGACGTTCGCTCCGCGAACGATTTGTTCTTACGCTACTTTCACGGAGTGAAAGGCGACTATGTATGGTTGGCGACGAAGTTCTGGCCAGAGAATTCTTTGCTGAGCTACTGGCAAACTCTCGTTCGCCGGCGGGGCTCGAACCCGCATCCTTCGATTAACAGTCGATGTACTCCAACTCGGCAGTCAGCCAAAGGAAGTTTGAATAGTGAGGGGTGAAGTGTGAAAAGCGGAGGTCAGTTCCTCTTTTCACCATTCACTCTTCTAACTTCAAACTTCTTGCCAAAGGAAGTTTGAATAGTGAGGGGTGAAGTGTGAAAAGCGGAGGT
>JANSWS010000074.1 GCA_024743355.1 bacterium | reverse complement strand
CGCCTGCGACTCGTATTGCATCGCCCCAGCTTAACAGATACAATATTTGCAGGTGTTATATTTGTATCTGATGCAGGTATCCCATAACCACCGCTTGGAGGTTCAGAATGGCTAAAGCGCGAGTGACTCGAAGCGCGTTCCTGGAAGATCGGCAGGGAATTAAGTTTGCCGACGTGGTCAACGATCCAGAAATACCTTTCGACAGTGTGCTTGCGTTTTTTGACGATGCGGACCGCCAACGGCGTATGGAGGAATCGGAACTGCACCACGACCGCGCACCGCTGGCTGGTGTTGTACGAGAGCTTGAATCACAACCCGAAATCGATCGATTCCTCACGGGCATCCACGCACGGCGCAGCACGCGATTGCGGCAGGCCATCGGCGTAGTGGTTCGCATGGTTATGGAGCGTCGCGGGTGGCAGAAGACCGGTAAGAAAGGCTCTCTCGGCGTACGTGCGTCAAAGGCAAAAGGCACGCCCTCGCACAACACGGGAGGGTTGGCGTTCTGGTTTGTCCGCGCCGAGCGCTATGAGCGGGCTGAGGGAATGCCGTTCCGCTCCGTGCAGGAACGCTGCAAAGAATACGAATTAGAGCTGCCTCGACATTCGGGCAACGGTAGAGGTGCCAAAACCAAAAGGATCGCACAATAAACATATCCCTTTGGTTGACCAGTTGTGTCTCAGGTCGCTGGAAAGACTTTTCTCTAACGTAGGTTAGAACAAAGTCGGAGAAACACGATCACCAGCACGCGTTAGAGGATTACACGAACACAATCGGGATGTCGGTTACGCCAGCCGACTTATTGGCGATGGTTCTCTACATTCTGGCACTCGTCTACGTTGCCGCCGGTAATGAACCAGAGGACACCGCCGATCTTGATGCGGTCCTTCCGATGAACGAAGCACTGGGATTTAGGAATTTGCCACTTTGGGTTCGGTCGGATCGATACAAGTAACCTTGCTCGTATTTGAAGCCTGCCTTTTTCTTGCTTCCAGTAGCGACTTGTTATCACTGCAGGAGTTCTGCCGATGTTTGAAAGAAAGCCGACGCCGCTCATCCCAACTCGCGATCATAGTCGCGGCCCCGTCTGTGGCGAACTCAGCGATTCACGTGATGGACTTCATCCACAATGCTCGGTGCGACAGGCAGATGAGACGCGCAAGAACCGAATCACACGCGAAAAACTGTGGGCGGAAGCTGACAGAACGGCGACGCCGGTAATTGGAATCTCGCCCTGGCGAGGGCGATGCCCGGAGTGCAGCGGATTACAACACGTTCGGAAGATCGTTCGCGGCTATGGTCCTACTTTCACTGTCAGGGCTCGTCCACCAACCTGCGAAGACCAACGAACATGATCGCTATATGCATCTATAGTGTTGCAGCGGCAATTCTGGTTGGCCTGGCCATTCTAATCGCCAGCTATTTTCCGCTGTGGTTACAGGCCTACTTCACCGGGACACGCATTAGTCTTCTTGATCTGGTGCTGATGTCGTTGAGAAAATCAAACCCGAGAGCCATCGTCCAGTGCAAGGTTATGGCGGTGCAATCAGACCTGGCACCGCTTTCGACAAGCGCCATGGAAGCTCAGTATCTGGCGGGGGGAGACGTCCATCGCGTCACACGGGCCTTGATCGCCGCCGATCGAGCCAGAATTTTTCTGGATTGGGACACGGCTGCCGCTATGGATCTTGCCGGTCGAGATGTCATGGAAGCGGTGAGGGTTAGTGTAAACCCAAAGGTCATCGATTGTCCGAACCCAAACGACGGTGGAGGTGATACGTTGTATGGCGTCGCGAAAGATGGCATCCAGCTAAAAGTTCGTGTACGGGTGACGGTCCGTACGAATCTCTCGCAGCTTGTTGGAGGCGCGACGGAAGCAACTGTGGTCGCCCGCGTCGGCCAGGGCATCATCTCAGCAATTGGCGCTTGTGATAGCTATCGAGAGGCGCTCGGTGATCCTATGGTCATCACTCGTCAGGTGATCTCCAAAGGGTTGGATTCCCAAACTGCCTTTGCCATTGTCTCCATTGACATTGCCGATATCGACGTGGGAACGAATATCGGAGCCAAACTGCAGATTGATCAGGCAAACGCCGACGTCCGAGTTGCACTTGCCGCCTCGGAGAAGCGGCGGGCAATGGCGATTGCCAGACAACAAGAGATGAGAGCCGAATTGGCGAAGAGCCGCGCGCTGTTGGTGCGCGCCGAAGCCGAAGTTCCGGCGGCACTCGCCGCGGCTTTCCGGAAGGGACAACTTCACGCAAGACACCCGAGACAGGATACGGACACCAGGCATTTGACGGCGGTGACGAAGCCGACTTTGCATCAGGCTTGAAATCGTAGTACTTGACTTAAATCGCAAAAAGGAGATGCATATGGATAACGCCAGCCTTTTGGTTGTAGCGATGGCCGAACAGTGCAGACGCGTGATCCAGAAATGGGAGAAGTATGACTCGCGTCTGCCAGAAGCACTTCAGCAGAAGCACCTGACGTGGATGTGCGACAAGATCGAGGAACACGCGGAAGTCGGCCCTACCAACAAGCTGCATCGTTGGATTGGATTCGTTCAAGGCGCGATGCTGGCACATCGCATGCTTGACCTTGACGGATTGAAGGCAATGTTCGACGAGGCGAAGCGCGCTCACGGAGAAGCCATTGATGACTTGGAAGACCTATTAGATCACCTCGATCCAACCAAATTGTTTGAACTCGATATTGGTGGTCAGGGGTAGGTAACAATCGGCACAGGTAAAGATGCCGGAGAATTATTCGGACCAAAGATGACTCAGGGACACCGTACAATGCCACTACCTAATGCAACCGCGACCGAAAAAAATCAGCTTCAGGTCGTGATGAACTACGCCGCCGAACTGGAGCTTGAAGTAGACCGACTGCGCCGCCGTGATCAGTACCTGCAGCAGGAAGCACTAGATCACAACTGTAAGACCGCGAGCCTGTGTAGGCAGGCTGCACAACTGAATCATGAAGACGAGGCACTTCGATCCGTTCTGGAAGCGTGTAGCGGGTTTGACAAGCTTCTGCGCGATCTGCATGAACCTCCCGGATACCATCCTTCCTTCGACCAAGTGATCGCGATTGCACTGCGGCCACTTGCCGAACAAGTCTTTCGCTGGCAACAACGCTTGAGCGGCGCAAGCAATGCGATTTTGCGGCTCGACCTCCAGCCTGATTCGATCACTTGGTTTCCCGCCCGATTACGGCATATCCTGGACAACCTCATTTCCAATGCCCTGCGGTATCGCGACCCTGAGAAGGGAGAAATCCGGGTCGGCCTCCAACTCCGCATCGTAAACTATCACTACGAGCTGCGATTTACCGACAATGGGCTCGGGATTCCAGACGACAAGCTAGCTGGCATGCTGGAACTGTTTTATCGTGCCGCACCGAGTCGCAGTGCCGGACTTGGTGTTGGACTGGCCGTAGTCAAGTTGCTGGTGGAGCACAGTTGCGGAACGCTCTCGGTCTCAAGCGGTAAAGGACAAGGAACGAGTGTCACTGTGATACTCCCGCGCTATGACCTCGATGACCATATCGAATGACCGCTCCGAACTCACGACCAATGCAATTACATGGTGGTAGCATGCTAGACAGAATGTATCTCCGCGTCGCAAAGGTCCTTACCTTTGCCGGTGGACAGCCGCTAACGAACGCTACCGGGTTCTTCTACCTGCACGACGAATTCCTGTATCTCATTACGTCCCGGCACGTTGTGATCAGCGAAGCCGTACAGCATCGTCCTGATCGCTTGCAGCTATCGCTGCATTCGCATGCCACAAACCTCCAAGAGCGGGACGAGTTATCGGTTCCGTTGTACTCGGATGGTGTGCCACAGTGGTATCAACATCCGAATCGTAGCACTGCGGACATCGTCGCGGTTTCGATCAATGACCCGCACGTGCTGACCCGCTACTGCATAGACACATTTTGCGGCAATGACATCTTGGAGCGTGAGCACGCATTGCGTCTTGGACAGGATGTGCTGATCGTCGGTTTTCCGCTTGGATTTCATGATCGACTCCACAATCTGCCGATTGTACGCAGCGCAACGATCGCCAGTTCTTTCTCACATCCTTTCAACGGGGAACCGTATTTTCTGACTGACGCGCGTCTGCACCGGGGCATGAGCGGCTCGCCAGTTGTTGCCAGCCTGGCGAGCCGAGCGGACGTTCCAGGTAAACGTGAACCGCAGTGGCAACTGCTTGGCGTCCATTCGTCATCGCTGGACGTCTCTGATCGGGACCCCAACCAAGACGAACGGCTAGCTCTGAACACCACGTGGTACGCATCACTTATCCCAGAAATGCTTCCCTTGCCTACTGCACCCAACGCCCCCGCTGGCCGACACAATGATTGCAGGCTAACCAATAAGGAATTAGAAAATGGAAAATCCAGAAACATCTAGCAGGGTACCGACAGACAGCCGGAAACTGTCGGATAACACGACTCCGCCAAACCCTGCACCAAATCTGGGACAGGTCGAGATCGACGACTCAAGGGTGACATCCAACTACGCGAATTTTTGCCGTTTGTCCGGTACGCCGGAGGAACTGCTCCTCGATTTTGGACTCAATTCGCAGCCTATGTCCCATATACCGCAACCGGTTGCGATATCGGGGCGGATTATTACCGGCTGGCACACAGCCAAGCGGTTGCTACACGTTCTGCAACTGACGGTCGACCGTCATGAAACTGCGTTCGGCGTTTTGGAGACGGATGTGCAGAAGCGGATTGGCCGCACCTAAGACAACACCAATCCCGCTCCGGTCATGAGAACTTCCTTCCACTCGGTGATAGCTCACAACTGCGGAGGAATAAAAATCACATGAAACGAATTAAAGGCGTGCCTACTTCTCCCGCTTACACCAAGGGACTAGCGGTCATTTGGCACTTCGAAATTGCGATGCCGACTCGATTTGCCGAGTCGCTCAATCTCCAACTTGGAAATTGAATCCGTATGCAATCGTCTTGGTGAAGCTTTTTATGCGTCTAGCCACGACGTGAAGTCAGTCGCACAGTGTCCGCCCTAGATGAACTGCGGCTGGCCAACTCCGCGGCGCTGTTGTCTGCCCACGCAGCAGTGGCCCTGGAAATCACCGCAATTGCCAGGCAACGTATTGGCCGTTAACTTGTCAATGCGGAACACGCACTCGACGCCGTGACTGCTCGCCAATATCGGTCTCCCCGACGAATCGCCGCACGTCGCGGAAAGCAATTTTTTCTGCGCCGGCCTATTTCGCACCGAGTTTCTTTTACTTGAATCGCATGAACGTCCAAGGTTTGACATGCAGTGTGAGATGTGTGACAACATGGCCAGCGACCTTGGCGAGCGTACTCATCATCCCGTATGGATTGGCTGATCACGCCACTGGTTTCGCCACCGCTCCCATTGGGCACTTCGTGGCAGTCATGAAACGCGCGGGCGGCTGCCTGCAATGACTTTAACAAGAGAACGAATCGCGGTTTTTCGCTGGTCGCGTAGCGGACGCTTCCTCGCCTAAACGGCGTTTGGAAGCTCATCGAGCTTGAAAGGGGTTTCATGCCGCTTGACGCTCACGCACTTTTAAAGCACAAGGTTTCACTTCCTGGTGCGGCCACTACATCATTGACCTAGGACACGCAAGAGTTCAGCATTTTGCAAAGCGTGATCGGTTGCGTCAGAATTTTAGGAGAACAGCAGTGCAAGAACTGATTGACGGAATCCATCGCTTTCAAAAAGAAAGTTTTCTGCCACTACAAACGTTATTCGAGCGATTGGCGGAGGGACAGCATCCCGAAACGCTGTTTATCACTTGTTCCGACTCACGTATTGATCCCACCCTTTTGACCAACGCACAACCCGGCGATCTTTTCATCCTTCGCAATGCCGGAAACATCATCCCACCACACGGTGCGGGAATCGGCGGGGAAGCAGCGACAATCGAGTTTGCCGTCAGTGTCCTTGGCGTGAAGGACATCATCATCTGTGGTCACTCACACTGCGGAGCCATGCGAGGATTGCTCTACCCTGAATCGGTAGCCTTGCTTCCCGATGTTTCGTCTTGGCTTGCGCACGCTGAGATGACCCGCCGTATCATTCTGGACAATTACAACCATCTTGACGGAGAAGCCCTGCTGAACGCAACCATCGAAGAGAATGTTCTCGTGCAACTTGAGAATCTGAGGACATTACCGGCTGTCGGCTCACGTCTTGTGAAAGGCGATCTCCATCTACACGGATGGGTTTATATCATCGAGACAGGCAAGGTGTTCGCCTACGACGTGGAAAGTGGGCAGTTCGTAAAATTGGCCGAACATCACACTCCAGAAATTGCAAACAGTATAGGGCGAAAGCCGGATCAGATAATCTGAATTGAATTCAGGGCAGGATAAGATGAGAAGTTACCAAACCCGTAAGGGATTCTGGCGGGAGGCGATTGCCCTTCAGGGGTCGGTTACTGTGCATGTCTTGCCATCGATATTGTTCTTTGGCTTGCTTGGAAGCATTGCCTGCGGCATTGGGCGGCTCATGCAACACATGTTCGGCATTAACTACACTCTCGACGTCAGCCCACTCGGATTCGCCGGAGCGGTGTTGGGGATCCTCCTCGTTATTCGATTAAATGCAGGATATGACCGTTGGTGGGAAGCTCGAACGAAGTGGGGAGGTATCGTCAATCAATCACGCAATCTCGTCATCAGTGCAATGGCATACGGGCCATATGATTCGGAATGGAGACAGAATGTGGTTCGGTGGACTGCGGTTTTTCCGTATGCCGCTCACCTCAGCCTTCGAAATGAACAGCCGTCAGCTGAAATTGACAATCTCATCGGTAATCAGGGTTCACGCGAGTTAGCAGCAGCGAATCACATGCCGAGTCTTGTGGCATTGCGAATCGGCGAGTTACTCAAAGACGCTACCGAACGATTTGAGATGGACGGGTTCTCCTTCATGCAAATCGACCGAGAGCGGTCGCTGTTGGTTGATCATATTGGGGCCTGCGAACGAATCTTGGCGACGCCGCTACCACGAATATATTCGATTACCATCAGACGATTCATCCTATTATTTCTGCTTATGTTGCCAATAGCGCTTCTCCATGTAATGGATTCGGCATGGTCCATTCCGATCATCACCATGCTAGTCGCCTATCCTCTGTTAACGCTCGATCAGATTGGTGTGGAACTTGAGAATCCTTTCTCAGAAAGCAATCTTAGTCACTTGCCGCTTGATGACATCTCGGCCAACATTGAACGGAACTTGTTAGCCATGTTAGAGCTCGAGCCGACGAAGAACCAATGACCGACACAGTTCAAACACACCGAATCGTGTTCGAGCCTCCGCCACAGCTGGCAGCCATTGGATGGTCTCATCGCTGAGCACTAAGCGATTGCGACTCGGCACAAAGCGCTGCGGGTAAATTCTTCGTCTCAATGACAATCTCGGCGACTCGAAAGACGGCTGTGGCTCCATGTAGAATGTTCAGATCGTCGCCGATTCATTTACATCCGTTGGAGTGCAAGTCGTGACAATCAGTGACCTAGTGCGCGGAATTTTTCCTTTTGGACTTTGGATTTTAGGGCTTTTATTTTTCAGCGGGATAGTTGAAGCTGCGGACCATCCGGCGTTTCAACCGGTGAAAGAACTGTTTGCCGCGATGTCTAAACACGATGGCAAGGCTATGCGGGAGACTTCAACCGAGGACTTCCAATTGCTCGAGCATGGCGAAGACTGGACGATGCAGGAACTCGTGGATGCGGTACAGCCGAAGGGCAATCCATATGAACGCAAGAACTTCTTCTGCCAGATTCGAGCCCGACAGCAAGGCGACGTGGCCTGGGTGAGCTACTGGAACAAGGCTGAGATTCGCCGTGAGGGTGAGCTGCGGACCGTCGTTTGGCTCGAGAGTGCAGTCATGGTGAGGCAGGACGACGGCTGGAAAATCCAACTCTTGCATTCAACCCGTGTGGAACCCGACAGTTACCCGAAAAATATCCCATGGGTTCAGTTCGAAGCGATCCCATGACCGCCCGTTATAAGTCGACGACTATCGGGCAAGATCCTCGAAAACAGGTCCGTGCGGCAAGTCTTGAATAAGCAGTTTGCGTCTCGACGCTGTGCCGCATGTGCATGGTAATGCGAACCATTGTTGCAGCGTCATCAGCCCTTTTGCAGCGCTATGCTTGCCCATTGGACGAAATTTGCTGACTTACTCGGCTGCCTTCAGGGTTGCAACATCGGCTCCTACGATGGCAGTCAAATTCCGAGTGATCTTGTCCACCGGCCAGTCCCACCATTTGATCGCCAGCAGATCGTTGACGACTTCGGCGGTGAATCGCTCCTTGATGACCTTGGCCGGGTTGCCGCCAACAACCGCATAGTCTGGTACGTCGCTAGTCACTACCGAGCGAGCGGCAACAATGGCTCCATCTCCGATCGTCACACCCGGCATCACAAGCACATCGTATCCCAACCACACATCATTCCCAATGACAGTATCACCCTTGTAAGGAAGGTCGCTCGCCTGCGGCGTAACCGATTCCCAGCCACTCCCGAAAATGTAGAAGGGATACGTGGAGATTCCGCTAACCTGGTGATTAGCCCCATTCATGATGAATCGAACGCCGCGGGCCAGTGCACAGAATTTGCCAATCACCAGCTTGTCGCCAACGAACGGAAAGTGGTAGAGAACGCACTTTGACTCAAAGTGCTCCGGGCCGTCAGGATCATCGTAATAAGTGTAGTCGCCGACCACGATGTTTGGGTTCTTGACCAGCGGTTTGAGAAATCCAACCTGCGGAAAGCCCTTCATCGGGTGCGGATCATTGGGAGACGGCCCCTTCATTCAACCCTCTTGTTTCCTGTCTTGGTGCAATTCATGACGCTTGTCCGGCTGCCGTTACTGAGACTTGTCCATTCTGGTTTCGGGGCCCAATTTCACCGACCCCTGCGCTTTCTCGAAGCTCTCCATCAAGCATTTATAGTTCAGGACGATATGGTCGGCGATGATCGCCCCGAATCTTGATCCTTCGGCTGGGTTCCAATTTCGCATCAACTCAGCAACCATGGCGAATGTATCGGTTGGAATTGCGCCGGCCTGGGCGACCCGTACAATCGTACTATCGGTCGCCATTTTGCTCCAGTTACCGGACGCCTTAACGACGCAGTACGCTTTTGCTGGCGATTCCTTGCAGATTCCCCGGAAAAGCTGGCTTCTCGCAGGGGGCGATGAGTTGCCGTCATTCGCAACGAAAAACGCTATCTCATGTTATCTGTCGGCACCAAACAAAAACAGAGAGAACAAAAAAGGTGCAATCGCCCTAGTTTTCAATTGCGGCTCGAAACAGTGAAAGTGTGGTGTGTGAGCGGCCTGGTAGACAATTGCTAAGTAACACGTGGCGAGCAAGCGTAAGAGTTGTCCAGTGCTGAACCGCGTCGTAGTTGGCTTGTGGCATTTCTGCAAAGTAAGCCTGCGTGAAGGCCTGCGCAGCATCCTTACAAAGAACCGCAACGTTGGGGCAGCGAA
Organism: bacterium; assembly: GCA_024743355.1. Classification (GTDB taxonomy): domain Bacteria; phylum Planctomycetota; class Planctomycetia; order Pirellulales; family Pirellulaceae; genus Aureliella. The sequence goes on along the minus strand of JANSWS010000074.1, from coordinate 14,580 downwards.
AAGCATATTCGTGCAAGTGTCCGATGTAGTTGCCGACGTCTAACTCTGGTGGACCGCAACAACATAGATCTAGGTCGACAAGTATCGTTCGTTCATGCGATAGAAGGACTTGTTCAAAATAAAAATCGCGATGAATGGCCGTCTGCAGAGAAGGAAAACGCAATTCGTCGCACACCGCCGCAGCTTTCTTCATAAGACGGTCGACGAGCGCATTGAGCTCTGGGTGCGTCTGCTTGAGTTGGCTTAAACGCTTCCGAAGCATGGCCAATTCGTCATCGACGGTGTATTGATTCAGATTGGCGACAGGCGTTTGATGAAGTCGTGCAAGTGCGTAGGCAACACTCGACTGCGCAGATATAAAATCCCGCGATCCGAAATCTAACGGCACAGCCTGGCTTACAAACTCTTGCAACCACATGTTGAGCGAAGGCAACACACCGTAAACACGAGGAACAGCAACTGGTTCAGTGGAATGAACTGAGCCATTGTTCTTGAGCAGCGAAGTTAGCGTTTGTTGGATGGCCGCCGACTTTTCGTCGAGTCCTTTGAATCGGATCTTCCCCAGGAAGTCTACCACGGACCCGTTGGAATCAACGCCGTGATACTTGATCAAGCAGCGTTTACCTGGTTTATATCGCATTACATTTGCAGAGCGGACTTTCAATCCTCGCACTTCAGGATCAACGTTCCTCCCATCGCGCAGCAAGGCGGTGACCTGCGGTGTGTCGCAGGCAGCGTCGAGTAAACTGGCTTCGTCTGTAACCCTCATGGGATGGCTACCGAGCTTTGCAAGGACTGCAGGGATGGAAGACGATGTCGAGCAAGCGCCAGCAAGTGACGCGTCACATCCGGCCAATTGGGCATCGCACGCCGAAAGGGGTGGGTCGCACAACGAATGAGAGCAGCAGAGAGATGGGCATGATACGTAGATTCGTCAAACGAACGGGTTCGGCTTCGATAACCGCTAAGGAAGGATTCAGCTATTGGCTCGACTTTCGACAGAGGTTGGTCGAGTACCAAGTGTTGCCAAAAGAGTTTCGCGACAAAGTTGCCCACGTCTTGATAGGGATGGCCCACTCCGGCTTGATCAAAGTCAATGAAGCTGGTCTTTCCCGAGTTGACGAGGACTTGCTTTGCATAAAAATCACCGTGGATCGTCGCGCGTTGTTCACGAGAATTGCACAGACTCGCAATCGTTGCGTTGACTGTGTCGATGGCAAGTTGCGATAGTTCGGGGCTGATAAAACCAATGTAGGCGGCGATGTCTTCCAGTCCGTGTGCAGTCGCCGCCTCACAGGGAATCTCAAGCGTCGGAATACTGTGAAGCCGCGCCAGTTCCACTCCCACTTCGAACAGTACCGAACCCAGCGAACGACCACTGGCTAGCAAGTCGGCCAACAAATCACCCTCGATCCACTCGATTGCTATCAAATTGTAGCGTTCATGGGTAACCGCGATCTGCGGCACATCGCTGTAAGCCGCCTGAATTGCTTCCAGCCGGCGTAGTGTCTTGCCAAAATGCGATCGCGAATAAAATTTGAATGTATAGTGTGGGACAGATGAAGCTGACGAAGTGAGGCTATCCGCGATGGAGCCTGCAGCTACGAATCTTCGATCTGGCTTGTAAGCCAACGTTTCCAGACAAATCTGTTTGTATGGAGCTTTTCGTCCCAGCAATCTTCGCATCAGCCGACTCCGCTGGTTGCTTCCAAAACACTTTTCAATATGCCTTAAGCCTGGATCGAAAGGGAAGCGGTCGATGCGTATTTGCCTGGCCGGATCCAACAAAGACTTCATTTGCACCTGGGCGTCCAAGTTTCGAGCATGTTGCTTGAGAAAAGCCGGCGCGGAAAACGCGGATAGAACAAGCCGCTGAGGAGAACCCGAGATGCCGGTGCGTACCAGGCTGATGCAGCGCCGTCCAGGTTTGTATCTCAAGTAGTCAATTTCGAGCAGTCCCTCCACTGCAATTCCGCAGCGCACCAGCGCTTCCGAACAGCATTCCGGATCGAGTAATGTGCCCAGACCGATTAGATCTTGATCGCGTTCAACGATTTTTTGATTAGCAGCGGACGGCATCAGCATCCTCTACGCATTGATTGGTCAAGGCATTCATGGCAACGAGACGGGCATAGGTTTTACCAGCAGCCATTAACTCTGCTGGGGAACCGAATTCGTAATTCCCATTTACGTCGACTACGAGAATGTGATCCATTTCAGCCGCTAAGCGTAGGTCGTGCGTAACCACCAGCGTGGTACGCCCTCGGGAGGCATGGCTCAGGGCGGCGATCACCTTTTGTGTGTTTTCCGAGTCGAGGTTCGACGTAGGCTCATCGAGCATCAATATGGGAGTGTCCGCCAATACGGCTCGCGCAATTGCCAGTCGTTGCCTCTGTCCCTGCGACAGATTCGCGCCGCGCTCTCCGAGTGTGGTTTCGTATCCACTTGAGAAAGCCACAATAAACTCGTGTGCTTGCGCGATCTTGGCGGCGGCAATCACTTGTTCCAAGCTCGCCTCAGGAACGCTGAGCGCGATATTGTCGCGCACGCTTCCCGCAAAGATGGCGGACTCCTGCAGCACAATCCCCAGCTGTGAACGCAAGGACTGCAACGTCCAAACTCGCAGATCTTCACCATCGATTCGGATCTTTCCCGAAGTAGGATCGTACAATCGAATTAGTAAACTGAGCAAAGTCGATTTGCCGACTCCCGATGGACCGACAATCGCGAGACTTTCACCGGCTTTCAGTTGAAATGAAAGATCCTGTAGCACCGTCGAACCACCGCTGTAGCCGAAACTGACTTGATGGAAGTCAATAGCACCGCGCAGTCGTGGAGCCGTACTGGCCGCCGGAGCATCCACGACATTGGGTTCCTGCTCTAGGATTTCCGTAATGCGATTGCCCGCCGCCAGGGCCTTGGAAATGCGGCCCGTGTATTTGGCAAAATCCTGGAGCGGTTTGAAGCCACGTTTCAAATAGGTGAGGTAAACGACGAGTCCGCCAGCGGTCAATGTTCCGTCCATTACGTAGCGGGCTCCCAACCAGAGCACGAAAGCCGACGCGACCGCGATCATGACATCCACGGAGCGTTCGAGACCAGCGGTCAAACGACTAGCCTTGACGCCTTCTTTCAGGCTCTTTTTGTTCTGTGCCGTAAACGCGGCGCTGAACCGATCCTGAGCTCCGTGCGCCTGCACTGTTTTGACCGCCGCAATGGACTCTGCCGCAGTTGCCGCCAACGCACCTTCGCGTCTGCGTTGTACCGAAGCGGCGGAGTGTATCTTTTTACTCTGGCGATAGGCCATGCACCAGAACAATGGCAGCACGGCTGCTACGACCAGACCCAATCGCCAATTCAAATACAACATGTAGGCGAACATACCTAGCAATAGCAGCCCACTCGAGAGCAGAGGCAGGGCCGCGGACACCGTGACCTCCTTCAGCATGTTCATGTCGCCGACCAGCCGCACGGTCAGGTCCCCCCCGCGCAACCTTTGATGAAATGCCAACGAAAGGGTCTGCAAGTGTGTGAACACACGACTGCGCAGATCACTGACAACTTGATTGCCCACGATGGAAAAAACGATCGTCCGGTAATAATCGGCCGCAGCTCGTGCGCTGGCCAAGACGACCAGCGAGACTGCGCACAACACTACCAATCGCTCTGGCCCCCACTGACTTGCAAAGGCTTCGACAGAGCTGTCTTGGGCCGACGTGGGTACCAAGACTTTGTCAATCACATACTGGAGCGGCCATGGTTCCACGATGCGCAACAACACGCTCACCACCAGGCAACTTATGGCAAACAGCAATCGGGCTGGATGCGCCATAAGGCCTGGCAACACGTGATGAAAGATCGAGCGGCGTTCGCCTGCCGCGCTGCGAGTCTTTTCAACAACTTGATTCACTATGGACATCGCACACCGACACTTTCAATGTCGCTCGCGGCGCCCCAATCGTATTTTGGGCCGAGCGTGGCTAAGCTTCTCATCAGCACGCGATCCCAGGAAAACTCCTCGACCGCGCGCTTCCGTGCACGCCGGCCTACGTCCTTGCAGACGGCCGGTTGTTCGGCGAGCATCGACAGCGTGTTTGCAAGAGCGGAAGTCGAACTGGGGTTGTACAGAAATCCATCGACGCGATGCTTGATAGTCGACTTCAGCTGCCCAATGTCGCTAGCCACCGTCGTTAGGCCACACGCCATGTACTCGTAGACTTTAAGTGGCGAAAAGTAGAAATCTGGCAATTCAGGATAAGGCGCGACGGCTACGTCCATGGAATTCAGATATCCGGGGACTTGGCTGGGCAAAACGCTGCCAATCCAATGCACTCGAGATGAAATGTTCATATCACCATTGCATTCGTTACCAGCGCTACCTATTCGCTGAAATTGGCGTTGCATCGGACCGTCGCCAATGATCAGCAGTCTTGAGTTCGGGCACTCGCGTCGCATCCGTTGAAAAGCTTCGAGCAGCGTTTCCACGCCGTGCCATGGCTTGAGCGAACCAACGAAGCCAATCGTGAATTCGTCGGCAGGCATGCAAGCGGGGACGTCGGGCGAGAAACGGTGTGTGTCAACACCATTTGGAACGACATGCAATTTGTGCAATTCGATATCAAAGTCGGACACAATGGCGTTCCCCACTTCTTCGGAAACGACAGCCAGAGAACTGGCTTTAGCGAATGCAGCTTGTGAAATCGCAAAGGCTTGCTCAGCATCCACTAGATCGCGATGCTTGTGTTGTTCCTCGATCAGCGGCGCGTTGACTTCCAAAATACACGGTATGCCATGCCTATTTGCGAACTCTGGGCCAGCAGAACTCCATAAGCTGTGGCGCTCGTAGATTAGGTCGAACGGTCCCTGAGATTCTATCGCGTCGAAAATGCGCGCTGCAACCGCTTGCGCGGCGACTTCACGGTCCGCTAAACTGGCAACCGTTGCTGGAGCAAAGACATGCAGGCGAAAAGGCGAGGATTTCTGTTGGGAGAGCTCGCATTGACAGAAATCCTCAGGCATCTCACCGCCGGTACGGGCGACAAACAAATCCACCACATCGCCACGTTTCAGAAAGCTACGCACAATCTCTTGAACGTGGATGGAACATCCCTTCGTTCCGAATGCGGGCACACCCAGATCGGCACAAACGTAGGCTACTCGCATTGGGTTTAGACCTCAGACAGTTGGAGTGATTGGCTGTGAGCGTCGTTCGTCGCGGGTTCCATTCCGAAATGACGGCGCTGGATCGCTGCATTATTCGCAATATTGAACTCCCTCTCGATCAATCCGCGTGCCGCCCCTGCTAGCGAAGCTCTTTGCTCGCTGTCGGCCAACAATCGTGCGAGCGCATCGGCCAGCGCCTGTGGGTCACGCTGACCGACTAGCAGGCCAGTCTCACCGTCGACGATGACTTCCGGGATACCTGTAACGTCCGTGGAAACACAAGGGGTGCCCAAGGCCATGGCCTCAAGCAGAACTGTTGGTAGACCATCTCGGTTGCCATCCGAACCGTTGATGCAAGGCGCCGCCATCACGGCTGATTCTCTTACCAATTGTTTCACCACTTTCTGTGGCTGAGGTCCAAGCAGTTGCACCTGGGCATCAAGCTGTAGAGCGCGGATCTGCGAATGCAGCTCGGCCTGCAACTCACCGCTGCCGACTATGCCGCAGTTGAATCGCACCTGGCGTGAACGCAAGATCATGCAAGCTTCGACGAGGCTCGCGAATCCCTTCTTCTCGACAAAACGCCCCACGGCGATGATCCGCGGTGGTCGGTTCAGTGGAGATTCGTACGGAAATTGGTCTAGGTGCATGCCGTTGTACAGCCTCACGACCTTTGAGGCAGCCGGGGAAGCGAATCGATCTTGGAAATGCCGCAAATTGAAATCCGATACGGTAAACGTCACACTTGAATCCAAGAGTTTGCTTTCCAAATCTCCGTGATCTACGGACTCATGGAAAATGTCTTTCGCGTGAGCGGTGATCGAGTACGGAATGTTGCTCAGTTTGGATGCGATGCGAGCAACACTGGCCGCGCTGGAAGCAAAATGTGCGTGCAAGTGAGTGATGCCGCGCTGCATAGAGGCCAAGGCGAGTCGCAAACCACAATAGACGTCGAGCGCGTTTTCACTCGTTACACTGCCCAGTTTCTCAACGAGTATGGGAAACCGCTGCTGGGCTTGGTGCACTAAGTCCCACAGCTCACTGGCTTTAACGGCTCCGGTCGAAAGATACGTTAGCGGCGCGCGAACCTGTGAAATCAGGTCTTGGAAATGCGTGTCGACCGGCGGCCGCAAAGAGAAGATCTCGATCTCGAGACCTGCTTCCTCATGGGCGAGTAATTCACTGACGATAAACGTCTCTGAGAATCGGGGATAACGCTTGACGACGTAAGCTACTCTGCACACGGCTGTTTCCTTCTTGCACGAAGCCTAGCGGGAATAGTGAAATAATCAGGCAGATCCAATAACGCGGCGGTACTGCACGGCCAACTCCGCCACTCTAAATTGGATGTGTTCTAGACCGGCAAGATCGATGTGATGTTGTGTTGGATCTGCGACATCGGATTGCTCTAACCAATCGCGAATCGCGTTAGGGCAGAGATTGTTTGGGTGCAACTTCGTGATCAGCCCCGCCTCGGAAAGACGCTCTGCACGGATCCATTGTTCGGCCCTGGGTCGAGTTCGCGGGACGATCAACGCAGGTTTGCGGAAAGATAGAACGGCCATGACGGTGTTGTAGCCCCCCATGGACACGACGCGGTCAGCTTGGCTAACGTATCGGTCTGCCTCGACCAATTGATCGATAATCTTGATCGGCTCACAACCCGCGGAACAGTGCTTGCGAGCCGCTTGGATCAACTGCTGTTTGTCCATCGCTGGCATGAATGGCCCAGTAATCACAGCCCCGCGCCACCCATTCGGCACACCGCCCTCCACAAATGCCTTAGCGAGTCCCAAACCATCCTGGCCACCGCCAACCACACACAGAGCCAACGGCTGTTTGGATTTAGGCTCGAGTCCCGCATAATTACCTCGCGATCTCTGGTCGAGGTAGCCGGTGAAGCTGATGCGATCCAAGGTGGACTTCGAAAACTGATACTCCGCGCGGCAATCATAGAGACTGGGATCGCCGTAGACCCATACTTCATCAAAGTACTTTTCGATGATGGCGTCGTTGTTCGAATTCTTCCATTCCCGAACTGCTACTTCGGGTTCGTCGAGCACATCGCGAAGACCAAGAACGCAGTAAGTTTGTACACGGCTGCGAATCAGCTTCAGAGTGCGCTGCAGTTCGTTGCAGATTCCTTGCGGTAGTTTGTCCACCACCAAAATATCGGGTCGAAATGCCAACAGAGTCGAAGCGATCACGCGTCCACGCAAGCGTGTCGTTTCCTCCAACGACCAACTGTAATGACGCGCCGAGTACTGGCCGTCCCGATCTTTTGTCAAGGCCGGAAGCGTTACGCAATCCAACCCGGCTTGTTCAGCGAAGAAGCCCGCCTCGCGAGTCCCAGCGATCAGAAGTGTGTCGGCTTGGCAACGTCCCGATGACAAAGCGGATGCGATTAGCATATTACGACGCAGGTGCCCCATGCCCATGGTGTCGTGCGAGTAGAACGCAATTCGTGGCGTGCAAACGACGCCATCCGGACTCAGGCTGAGTCGTTGTCGCTGGTCGTAATGTCGAATGAGGTTCGACCCTGGCTCAGCGTCCACTCGATTTGGGATGTTCATTATCATGGCTAGGCAAAATGGATATGAGTCAGGCGCAGCAGAGAGACAGACCACGTTTCAATTCGACCACGTTTCAGTCCAGAATGTCTTCCAGTGCTTCTTCGGCGGCGGCGCGGAGTTTCGCGTCACTGCTTTCGCACAGCTTTTTCACTGCGTCGATCGACGGCTGGTGCTCTTCGCCGATGTCGCCAAGTGTCTTTACTAGATAGACGCAGGTTGCATCGTCGCTGTCATTGAGGACAGTCAGAATTGTGTCTCTGGCTGGAGCCGCGGCCTTCCCCACTTTGTAGAGCGATTTCGCGCAGTAGTAGCGGATCTCGCGGTCTGTATCGTGGAGACCTTCAATCAGCGACGGCACTGCGGCGGCGGCAAGCTCGCCCATTCTGGATAGTGCCTTGGCCGAACGGTATCGCACTTCCGGTTCTTCATCTGTGACTGCCTTTGCCAATTCGGCTACAGCATCGCTTCCGTTCGGTCCGAGCTCCTCGAGCCTCTTTGCAGCTTTGTAACGTTGTCGAGCGTCGCCTGCATTGAGTTGGTTAGCCAACTCGCGGACCGGATCTTTTCTCAGCGAGATGGCGGCCATTAGAACGCAGCTGACGACCAACACGCCGCCGACCACAATCGCTGGCCATCTGGATTTTGATTCAGTCTGAGCGAATGCCATTGGAATGCCTTTAGATCCTCAGGAGTGTCTACCGGAAATCAACGATCAATACTCTTTCACAACTTCGCCATCGCTCACGTTGCCGAGCAATTCAAAAAGATGGCTGTCGATGGAGTAGCTCACCGATCGCGTGGAACCATCCGTTAAAGCGATTTGAAAAACTCCGGGATGAGATGAGCCAAAGCGATCGTCGCCGTCGCCGAGTCCGATAAAGTCTGGGAGCGGGATTTTGTCGGTGTTGCGCATCGTGTCGGAATTCCAACCTGCGGTGTAACCTTCGTTGTCGTCTTCTTGGGGCGAGCCGAGAAATGCAAGATTCAAACGCTTGTCACCGACCAGCATTGTGTTGCTCGTGCCGTCCAATACGTCACGTAAACTTCTTGGCACGAACCGCCGAACAACGCCGCTGCCATCGCGATTGCTGGCTGCGTAATCACACAGAGCGTGAGTGACATCCGCCCCATTCACTGGTGGCGAGTAATGGTCCGGCATCGTCACTACTTGCGCGCCGCGTCGCGAAGGACAAAAGTAGACCTGGTTGGGTTGACCGATAGCGATCTCCGCGCCGGCCTGCCAGCTATTCCCGGCTTCCACGAAAGGTAAGATTTGAAACGCCCAGCCAGCTCGTTGCGTCTCGCGCGTCGCAGGTAGTCCTGCGACGTAAGTTGGTGGAGTGTCCCAATTCCAGCCTCCCGAGGGAAAGCTCTTGAATTGATCATGGTGATTGTGATAGGCGAGACTTATTTGCCTTAGATTGTTCAGGCACTGAGCTCGCCGTGCCGCTTCCCTAGCAGCCTGGACTGCGGGTAACAGGAGTCCGACCAGAATTCCTATGATGGCGATGACCACCAGCAGCTCAATTAGCGTGAAACCCAGCCGCTGAGTTTGGCGTGGGTGCCATCGATTGGTGAAGCCAGGTGTTCTGGCTTTGGAACGAAGGTGAGCTATCATCAGTGGTATCCCAAAGGAGATGCTTGCAATTTTTGAGCTTTGGCCAATTCGCCCTACAACATGGGAGCTAGAAAGCGGCTTAAGATACGCCAACAAAAATTCGCAATTTCTTAACCTTGGCAGGCACAGCGCAGCAGTCGCTGAGCTCGAGCCGTTGAGTTCAGTTTGGAATTGCCAGCAGAATGTTGCGTCTCAGGCGCCAGTTCAGCTTGCGCCTGCGTCGAGTCCCCGGGCGACAGGAGTACTTGGATTACGCGGCTGGTTCGACTGCGCGAAATACTCACGAATACTCGACATCGCGGGCAATAAACGCAGTGAAACGGCTTTTCGATTTTCTGGGATTCGTTGGCGGATTCTCGAGGCGAACGCTACTCCTCTATGTGTCGAAGCCGCCAATTGTCGTGTTCGATTCCAACTCGACCGCTTATGGGTGTCAAAAATAATGAAGAAAAAGACCAACCGCCGCCGACTGATGTGCGAAACCCTTGAAAACCGAATGCTCCTCGCAGCTGATTTGGTCCACAATTTTTTAATGCCGCATGACGTCAACGACGATGGCATGGTGAGTCCGATTGATGTGCTGTCAATTGTCAACAAGCTAAATGATGATTCGTATGATTTGCAATCCAATCGCGATTTGTCCAAGCCAGATGTGAACGATGATTCGATTCTATCCGCGCTCGACGCCCTGAAGGTTGTCAACGCCATTAACGACCCAAGTTCGCTGCCTAGCGGATCCAACGAAGTCTGGTTGCAAGGCGCGGGCGGTGCTCATGCTCAGGTCGAATTGGAAGCGGAAGGCTCAGAAACGGAGCTCTCGATCAAGCTGAAAAATGCCGAAGCTAATCAGTCGTACTCGGTGATTCTCAACGATATTGCGATTGGCGAGTTGACGACGGATTCGAAGGGCCGAGGACGAATTAAGCTAAGCCGAGGTGACGACAATCGCTCGCATTTACCCCTGCCCGACGCTCTCATGACGCTTAGCCCCGAGATGGAGCTTACCATTGGCCAAATCTTGAGCGGACGCATTGGTAACTCAAGTAGCTCGCTTTTGGCCGTCGGCAGTTCGTCGTCTAGTGATGACAGTACGTCTTCGACCGATGACGACTCTTCCAGTGACAACTCTTCGTCCGGCTCCTCCTCCAGTTCCGCGGGCTCGACGAGCGGAAGCCAGCAAGGCTCTTCACCCATTGAATTGTTAGCGACTTTTCCTGGTTCGCAAATGAAGGCTGAGTATGAAGTCAATGAACGTCGTTCCAACCTCGTTCGGACGTTCGAGGTGGAGATTGAGGACGCGGAACGCAATGCTTCTTACACGGTGACCGTGGACGGGCAAGCAGTGGCCACTTTGGTGACGGACTCGCGTGGCGACGCGAAGCTGAAGTACTCGACGTCTCCGAAGGATGACCGTGAAGCCATGATGCCCAGCGCCTTCCCGGCGATTTCCGAAAATTCGACCATCACCATCGACTCGCTAAGCTCAGTATTCCGTAAGGTCTATCACTGATCAACAACCAAGGGGCCTACAGGCGACAAGTAGGCCTTGAGAGTCGGGGTAGACAGTGTTGTACCGGCTCCCAAGTGGGGATCTCTTGCTTGAAACCTGACTCGTGCCTAATCGGCCTTAGTTATGAAAGCAATGGATTCAGATTGAACCTGGTCGGCTTGGCCGCTGTCGCGAGCCGAACAGCCCCGATTGCTACACAAATGGAAGCCTATGCGGTATTTAGCAGACCATAACAACTTCCGGAAGAAGTTTCAAAATCAGTGTAGAATGAAAGGTTAATAGACGCAGGCTTGATACCCCTCAAGATCCTTGCTTGCTCATCAACATGCCTGCTGACTGCTTATCTGAATGTCACATGACAAAGCCTCTACAACCTGACAGCGAGAGTGCGCTCGACGCCAGTGATCGTAGCCTTCTGGGGCGACTACGAACTGGTGACGACGATGCGGCTCATTCGCTCTACATGCGCTATGCGCGTCGGTTACTCAGCTTGGCGCACAACAAGACTTCTGCCGAATTGGCTACTCGAGTTGACCCCGAGGATATCGTCCAGTCCGTATTTCGCACGTTTTTTCGGCGTGCATCAGCAGGACAATACGATGTACCAGAGGGTGAAGAGCTTTGGAAGTTGCTGTTAGTGATTGCACTGAACAAGGTCCGAGCGCAAGGGAATTTCCACCGTGCGGGACGCCGCGATGTTGGCCGCACGCAGGCTTTACCGGCCGAGGCCGACGCTAAGCCGCACGACGATCAGCAATTAGCTGAGAATATATTGCAAATGTCGATTGATGAGATCGTGGTTCAATTGCCAGAGTCTAATCGCCAGATTATTCGCATGCGGATCGAAGGCTATGCGATTCAAGAGATTGCGGAGAAGCTGAGCCGAAGTAAACGGACCATTGAACGGGTATTGCAGGGCTTTCGCGCGGAGTTGCTGGCGAGTATCGGTGAACCAGGGCAGGAGCGGTAGTCAGTTTGAAGACGCTAGATTCACTTATCGAACGCTTTGAGAATGCTGTGGCGGAGCACGGTATCGAGAGCGTTATGCCTCAGGATATTGTCGTTGGCTGGGAAAGCGAAATGGAAGCGAGCTTGCCCTCCGAAGCGATTACAGAGTTGCTTCGGGTATGGCTTGAGTATCGTTTCGCGTCACGGATGCCGGCTAGTCCAGGCCAAGCGATTGCGTTGTTTCCGAATATCGCTTTCTCTGAGTCTGAATTGCAGAATCTGGATTTCGAATATCAAAGGCTTTCTGCCGGCCCGAGTAGTGACGACACTTCCGAGTTTTCCAAGGGCCGTGCGGTTTCAGAGTTGCCCTGCGTGGGCGAGACTTGGGACGACTTCTTGCTGCTTGACGAACTGGGCGAAGGAGCCTTTGCGCGCGTCTACCTCGCTCGGCAGCTCTCTATGGCGGGCCGTTTGGTTGCCTTGAAGTTGAGCTTCCGCGCCACGCTTGAGTCCCAACTACTCGCCCGACTGCATCACTCCGCCATCGTGCCGATTTACTCGATGCACCATCACGACGAGGTTTATGGCTTATGTATGCCATACCTAGGAAACACCACGTTGTTGGATTTGCTCAGAGAAGTATTGCCTGCCGGCACGACGGAATTCGGTTCTATTGACAGCGCCCATGGCGTCAACCTGCTCGAGATCCTGGTGCACCGTCAGGCCCGAATTACGACGATCGCCGATCGCGCGGGCGATCAAGAAACCAAGTATGCTGACTCGAGTTCGTCCGCCAATCTACCTGGCGCGGCTACGGCTAGGCACCAAACGGCTGCCGAGCATCCAGATGTACAGCGGACTAGTGCCAGCAGCGAGCAGCCAGGGGGCGACCTGGATAATGCAAACTCCGCGGAAATTGCAGGCGACGTTGACTCCCAGGAAGAAGCGTCAGCGTCGATTAAGCAAAGCCGCCTTGCGACTGCGAAGGAGCTGTCGAAGCTGAATTACGTTGGTGCGATTACCTGGATCGGCGCCCAACTGGCCGATGCGTTGGACCATGCTCACCGCCACGGTGTATTGCACTGTGATATCAAGCCTGCGAACGTTTTGCTGGCACCGGATGGACAAGCTCGGTTGTTGGATTTTAACGTGTCGTTGGAACGGAGCCATGTGAGTAGTGAGGTCCGAGCTGGCGGCACGATGGCGTACATGGCTCCTGAACATCTCCTGTTTGTTCAGGGTGCCGCTAAGTCGCAGATCGATTCTCGTAGTGACATCTACTCGCTTGAGGTCGTGCTATTCGAGATGCTGGCTGGCATGGCACCAAAGCAACATGCCAGCGATGAACACGTTCCCGTCCGCCAGCGGTTGCAAAAAGCTAATCCTTCCGTTACCCCGGCCTTGGCAGCTATTATTCACAAGTGTCTAGCCAACGAACCCCAGCAGCGTTACCACTCAGCGGCACAACTCTACGATGACTTGAATGCGCAATGCAATAATCTGCCACTGATGCACCAGACGGAGCCCAGTGTTGTTGAGCGAACGCACAAATGGGTGCGCCGCCATTCTCTGCTGACCTCGGTTTCGTCAATCAGTATTGTGGCTGCCGGCTTGGTTGCGATTGCGGTTGCAGGTTTTATATGGCGCGGCAATCAGTTGGAGCGAATGGAACGCATTAGCCGCAAAGATCGCTTGCAGCAACTATTGCCGGACGCCATCGCGTCGGTATCGGCCATGCGAAACTTTCCGGAGTTGACGGGCGAAGCATTGGCTAAGTCGAATCAAGTGCTCGAGTTGTTGCGTGATGACGCCGGGGATTCGCTCGATTTGACTATCGCAGATGATCCCGCGGCACTTCATACTCTGGTGCGATTGAGCAAAGCCACTGGGCTCGACCGGCTAGATGAAAAGATAGACGATTTGAATACGTCTCTATTCGCTGACAATACAGCTTTACCTTCGGTATCCGATGCTGCCGAGTTGGCTGATCGGCTAGAACAGCTTGACTCAGCCCTGCAGCGTGGAAGTCCCAAAGAACCATCACGAGACGAACTATTGGATGCCTACTTGGGAGGGCGTTACTCGGATGCCTTGGAGTTGGGGCGACGATTGCCTCAAGCAAGAGCGAGCGACTATGCAACTTGGATGTTTTTGGGGCAGAGTAACTTAAAAGTCCGTGATTTTTCCGCGGCTCGCGAGTGTTTCTCCGTTTGCATCACATTGCGGCCGAGCCTCGAAGTTGCATGGTTCTATCGGGGCATCGCACGGCTCGAGTCAAAACAGTTCCAACCGGCTATTAGCGATTTCGAAAAGGCGATTGCCATCAAGCCGAAGTTTCCGGCCGCACGCTACAACATGGCTCTGGCGCACGAAGCACTTGGCCATACGAAAGCTGCTTTGGATGTACTCAATATCGCTATTTCCGGTGGTTGGCGAAGCGTTTCGGGCTACGCGTTTCGCGCAAAACTGCACCAGCAACTGGGCAACCAGCGAGACTCTCAGCAGGATCTGGCAAAGGCCATCGCATGCCACCCAACATCTGAGCTCGATTGGGTGCGACGGGGAACGTTGCTCTTACCTTCCGATCCAGAGGCAGCCAAACGAGACTTTGAGCAAGCAGTAAGTCTCAATCCGGACTCGATTCCAGGGCGACAGAATCTCGCACACGTTTTAGCGGAGCAACTTGCGCAGCCAGAAGCCTCGATCGAGCATTTGAATACGTTGGTTCAACTAGATGCGAAGAACGCAGAACGTTGGGCCGGTCGCGG
>JANSWS010000391.1 GCA_024743355.1 bacterium | reverse complement strand
TGTCGACCTGGATTGCTCACTGGCGGAGATCAATCCACTGGTAATTGATAAGTCCGGCGAAATGATTGCCTTGGACGCCAAGATCAACTTTGATTCCAATGCCTTGTTCCGACACCCAGATCTGGTTCAGTTGCGAGATCTGAATGAAGAAGAGCCGGCTGAAGTTAAAGCCAGCGATGCAGGGCTCTCCTACGTCAAATTGGATGGCACCATCGGCTGCTTAGTCAATGGAGCCGGGCTGGCGATGTCAACCATGGACATCATCAAGTATCACGGCGGCGAGCCCGCCAACTTTTTGGATGTAGGCGGAGGAGCCACCACCGAACAAGTTGTGGAAGCTTTCAATATCATTCTCTCAGACCCCAACGTGAAAGCGGTATTGGTCAACATCTTTGGTGGCATCGCCCGCTGCACGACAATCGCTCAGGCCTTGATCGAGGCTTCCCAACAAATTGGCATCACCATTCCCTTGGTTGTTCGTTTGGAAGGAACCGAAGTGGAAGAAGGCAAAAAAATGTTGGCGGAAAGCGGTCTGGCTATGATCACTGCCGACGACTTGACCGATGCGGCGCAGAAGGTAGTCGCTGCCGCAGGCGCAGCCTAGCAGTCCCGTTCGCCGTCGTACCGACTTCCGATATAGCCCCCGCAATCATTACTGACAATCCAATACGGCTGAATATATCTCATGAGCATACTCATCGATCAAAACACGCGTGTCATCTGCCAAGGCATTACCGGCTCAGCTGGCACCTTCCACACCAAAGGCTGCGCCGCATACGGCACCCAGATGGTCGGCGGGGTCACTCCCGGCAAAGGTGGACAAACTGTTGAAGGCTTGCCCGTCTTTGACACCGTCGAAGAAGCGGTCGAAAAGACAGGCGCCAATGCCACGATGATCTTCGTACCGCCACCCTTTGCGGCGGATGCCATTCTGGAGGCTATCGATGCGGGCATTGAAGTCATCGCGGCAATCACCGAAGGCGTGCCCGTTCTGGATATGGTCGAAGTCTACCGCCGCGTAAGACAAAGCAACTCCGTTTTAATCGGTCCCAACTGCCCCGGCTTAATCACTCCCGGCCAATGCAAAATCGGCATCATGCCCGGCTACATTCATCAACCTGGAAAAATCGGGATCATCAGCCGCAGCGGTACGCTGACTTACGAAGCAGTTTGGCAAACCAGCAACCTGAAACTCGGCCAATCCACCTGCGTCGGTCTCGGCGGGGATCCCATCGTGGGCACTTCCTACATCGACTTGCTCGAGCGATTCGAAAAAGACGACCAGACCGAGGCTATCTTGATGATCGGTGAAATTGGTGGCGACGCGGAAGAGAGAGCGGCTGAGTTCATCAAGGCTCACGTCACCAAGCCAGTCGCTGCATTCATCGCTGGGGCTACCGCCCCTCCCGGTAAACGCATGGGGCACGCGGGCGCGATCATCTCCGGGGGTAAGGGCACGGCCGCCGAAAAGCAGGCCGCCCTCGAAGCCGCCGGGATATGCGTTGCTCCTTCGCCTGCCGATATGGGCAAAGCCGTGCAACAAGCCATCCAGTCAGCAGCCTGAGCGAAGCGAGTGCGTTTACGATGGGCTTCTCCGGCCAGCCAGCTTTTCTCTGGCTCGGGAAGCCTCAATCCAGCACCGCGTGATGAGATCGCGGCCTTGTATTTTTCCATCGAGCGACGTCCGCTCGGGCGCGCCGCTGATGGCCATGCAGGAATCGACAACCTGCAGAAGTCGGAGCTTCGAATGCCGGCCGCTGCGGGAAGATTCGCTTCTTTGGCTTGAAGCCTCTTGAATCATCCCCCCAACCCCGCCTATCGTGAAACTGAGGTCTTCCTCAAAAATTACCCTCCGGCCACCCCGGGTCAGTAAAACACTTCGTACGGAGTGTTTCCCTCTTGACTGATTCGGAAGCGTCTTAGGCTCTAACAAGGGCATCCTGTCTAGTCCTCCGTGCGTTCCCGGGGAAAGCTGTACCCTCTTGCTTTCCTGGATCGGCTGCGGATGGAGTGACCATTCACGCTCGAGAACTCGTACAACTTGGATCGACTACTGATGAGCATCCCGCGTTACCATACAGTGACTCAACGTCTCTCTGTGCTGAAAGCCCTGACTGCCGGGTTGTTGGTTGCTTTCTCTGTTCCCGGATGGGCCCAAGACACGCAGCAGACAGCTGAAGCGACTCAATCGCAGGTCCAAGCCGGCGAATCCGCCGAGCCGAGCAAGTCGCAGGAAGCCGACAAATCCGCGGCGCAAACAGAGGCGGCCAATACAGCGCAAACCGAAACTGCAACCGACCCAGCGTCCAAGCCTTCTTCCCAGGACGAGCCCGCACAGTCCCAGGAAAGCCCCGCTGTTGCGGTGCAGACCAGCAGTAGCTCGGAAGCAACCATAGACAGCCCACCCGTCCAACAATCCTCTACAGTTGAGTCTTCCAAGCCGTCGGACCCCAACCAACGTTTGGATGCCATTGAAAGCAAGCTCGACAAGCTGGTGGATACCGTCCAGACATTGGTCGAGTCTCAAGCGAAAATGGTAGCTCCCTCAACTGAAAAAGAAACTGCCACGCCTGAGACACCGGCCGAACCACAGCAGACTCAGCCCTCCCGGCCAGCGTTCAAAGTCGAGGCCGAATGGCTGAAGGAACTACCCTGGCGATCACTCGGCCCAGCCAACATGGGCGGACGCATCACCGATTTGGAAATTCACTCTCAAGACACATCTTTGTGGTGGGTTGCCACCGGCGGTGGTGGGCTGCTGAAGACGACCAACCGCGGTGTTTCTGTGGAACACCAATTCGACAGCCAAACGACAGTATCCATCGGTGCCATCGCCAGCGATCCTCAAAACAAAGATGTTCTGTGGGTCGGTACCGGCGAAATCAATCCCCGCAACTCAGTTTCCTACGGCGACGGCGTCTACAAATCCGTGGACGGCGGCAAGAGCTTCACCAACATGGGCTTGCGGGAAACTTACCAGATCAGCCGCATCCTGATTCATCCGCAAAACTCGGATGTGGTTTACGTGGGAGCTCAAGGGAGACTGTACGGTACGAACGCGGAACGCGGTGTCTTCAAAACCACCGACGGCGGTGCCGCTTGGGAGAAGGTCCTGTACTTGGATGACCGCACCGGAGTCATCGACATGATTATGCACCCGCAAGACCCTGACACGCTTATCGTGGCCATGTGGGATCGACTGCGTGATGGCTTCGACAGCTGGCCAGGCAGTGTGCCTAAGCCAGACGGTATCGATGGCTACGACCCGATTCGCAAGTGGGGACCAAAGGCGGGTCTCTACAAGACCACAGACGGCGGCGCTAACTGGAAGAAACTATCCGTCGGTCTGCCGACCGGGATGACCGGACGAATCGGGCTGGATTGGCAATTGGGTGCACCTCATACGATCTACGCAATCATCGATTGCGAAGATATCGGTAAAGGCCCCAAGCCATTCGACGCGTTCCTCGGCCTGACCGGAACCGATGTGCAAGGCAAAGCAACTGTCACGCAAGTCATGCCCGACAGCCCGGCAGCGGAAGCAGGAGTTCAACCCGGTGATTTACTTGTGTCCGTTGAGGGCAACGAGATCTTTGAGTTCGACTCATTGCTGGATGTGCTGCGTGAAAAGAAAGTCGGCGAGCGTATCGAATTGAGCTTCCAACGCGGCTCGGAAGTCGTGGCGATCAATCCCAAGCTGGCCGCGCGGCCCGGCACTCGAACAACCACATCTGTTTACTTGGGTGTCACGGGCAAAGACGTCGAGGGCAAAATTGAGCTGACGGAAGTTGCTGAGAACGGTCCCGCCAGCAAAGCCGGACTTGAACCTGGCGACCTGATCGTTGCCATGGAAGACGAGGCACTGCAGTCTTATGAAAAATGGGTTGAGTCGATCCAGGACATGGCGATCGGAGATCAAGTCAAACTGTCAGTGGAACGTGGCGAAGAAAAAATTGAAGTTACCGTGACCCTGGAACAACGCCCTGGCTCTGCTCCCGCCAGTAGTGCCTACATGGGTATCCAGGGAGAAGATGCCAGCTCGGGCGGAGCCGTGCTGACAGTCGTAACTCCCGATGGCCCCTCGGACAAAGCAGGAGTCAAAGCCGGAGATATTGTCGTCAAAGTCGGAGACAAGGAGATCAAAGGTTACGACGCGTTGATTGAGGAAATTCGCGCCCGTCAAGCGGAAGAGGTCATGCAGATCGAAGTCAAACGCGGCGAAAAGACGTTACAGCTGAAAGTTACACTGGGCGATCGCAACGCGGGTAGCGGCGACCGACCCTACACCTACTCTTATTTCGGACAGAGACCCAATGTCCAGGACCAACAGGGCTCCAAGGGATACAACTACGGAGGTGTCTACAAATCGACGGACGCCGGCGAAACTTGGCAGCGTGTGAATTCGATCAACGTACGCCCGATGTATTTCAGCGTCGTACGAGTAGACCCCAGCAACGATCAGAATGTTTATCTACTCGGCGTCTCGCAGTTCCAATCAACCGACGGCGGAGTTACCTTCACCGCTGACCTGGGGCGTGGCGTACACTCCGATTGCCATGACTTGTGGATCGACCCCAACGATGGGCGGCACATGGTGATTGGTAGCGACGGGGGTTTCTACGTCACTTACGATCGAGGCAAGAACTGGGATCACATCAACACTGCCGCCGTTGGGCAGTTCTATCACGTCACCATCGCGCCCAAACAGCCTTACTGCGTCTATGGCGGACTGCAGGATAATGGATCCTGGGGAGGTCCGGCCATCAGCAACTCGGGCGGCGCTCTGAACGAGGATTGGGTGAACGTCGGAGGAGGTGACGGATTCGTTTGTCGCGTCGATCTCGAAGATCCAGACATTGTCTACAGTGAAAGTCAAAATGGTTCGATCCGAAGGCGTAATCTTCGCACCGGCGAAGGCGCCTCGATTCGCCCGAGACCAGAAAAAGGGATCGAGTATCGTTTTAACTGGAACACGCCCTTCATCCTGTCCAATCACAATTCGAAGATCTTTTACAGCGGCGGGAACTACGTTTTCAAATCCTACAATCAAGGCGACGATCTCAAACGCATTTCGCCGGAAATCACTTTGACACAACGCGGCTCTGCCACCGCTCTGTCCGAGTCGCCCTTGAATCCCGATGTTCTCTACGCGGGAACCGATGACGGTGGACTTTGGGTCACACGCGATGGAGGCAACGAATGGATCAGCATTCACGAGAATCTTCCTGTCGATCCTCGCTGGGTAGCAACCATCGAAGCCTCGCGTTACGAAGAAGGTCGAGTCTATGTGTGCTTGGACGGACATCGCTCCGACGATGACGCGCCGCATATTTTTGTCTCGGAGGATTTTGGAGCGAGCTTTACTTCGTTAGTTGGGGACTTGCCGCGAGGCTCAACACGCTGCCTGCGGGAAGATGTCGTCAACCCAAATCTGCTTTTCCTGGGTACGGAGTTTGCGTTCTGGCTGTCTTTGGATCGCGGTCAGAATTGGACGCAGTGCAATCAGCAATTGCCGACCGTTGCGGTGCATGAAGTCGCTATGCATCCCAGCATTAATGAGATCGTCCTGGCAACCCACGGGCGCAGCCTTTGGGCCTGCGATGTCAGTAGCTTACGGTCGTTGAAGCCCGAGTACCTGACAAAATCCATCGCGCTTTTGCCACCTGGAGAACACATTCGTTGGCGGCGTGGCCTCAGTCGCGGCGGCACGAATCGCAGCTACGCGGGCCAGAATCCTGACCGCGAAGCCACTTTGTGGTACGCACTGCCTAACGCGGTCGAACAGGTCAGCTTGAGAATCGAAAATATCGAAGGGGAAGTTGTGGCCAACCTCAAGGGCAACACCGAGCCTGGGCTACACTCTGTGAACTGGAATCTTCTGCGCTCTCCACCTCGTGAACAAAGCAACCGCGACAATGCACCCCGCCGTCCGCAGCCTGTACCCACCGGCGACTATCGGGTAGTGCTGGTCGTCGACGGTAAAGATCAGCCCTCCCAGGTGTTCCGTTTGCTGCAAGACCCCACACTTCCAGCAGATGCCATAGGAGAGCTCGAATATCAGCGCGTGAACGACGCGCTGCAGGCAGATGGTGAAGCGGAGCAAGAGGCTTCATCGGACGCTGTGTTCGAAGGAGATTGATTGACCTGAGAATGGGACATCGCTGAGCTCAACGGGGAACCAACCAAGCTGCCTGCACAACCGTGCAAGACAGGATCATAGAATGCTGGATCATGAAACGCAGCCGGTCGCGTAGCTTATACTGCGCACCCAAGCGTTGAGTCTTTGCTAGTTCCCAGGTCTAGGCCTTCCCCCTGCGTTCAGGATTTGCCAATGCGATTATTGCCATGGAGCTTGCGCACAGCCGTCGTCCTTGGGTTGCTCGCCGCGGGGTTATCAACCGTCCTGCCGCTATGCCAGGCGAATGCCGAGCAGCGCTCCGAGCCTGAAACGAAAACACAACTGCAGGTAGCCACCTGTCAGTTCCCCGTCTCACAGGATATTGCGCGGAACGCGGAATGGATTCGCCAACAGATGCGGCAGGCCAAAACTCTGGGAGCGGATATCGCGCATTTCCCAGAAGCCGCCCTATCAGGCTACGCGGGTGTCGATCTTGAAAGCTTGGACGGTTTTGATTGGCAGACACAACGGTCTGAGATGGAGGCAATCTTGGGCTTGGCTAGAGAATTGCAACTTTGGCTGGTTTTGGGGGCGACCCATCAATTGAGCGGGGACAACAAGCCTCATAACTCGCTGTATGTCATCAACGCCCGCGGCGAGATCGTCGATCGCTACGACAAACGCTTCTGTACGTCAGGTGACTTGCGGCATTACACGCCGGGCGATCACTTCGCAACTTTTGAAGTCAATGGAGTGAAGTGCGGCCTGTTGATCTGTTACGACATACGCTTTCCCGAACTCTACCGACAGTACAAGAAGCTGGACGTTCAGCTAATCTTTCATTCCTTTTACAACGCGCGGCAAAAGCCTGGATCGATTCATCCCAAAATAATGCCCCCAACCGCGCAAGCCCGAGCGGCCACCAACTATTTGTTCCTGTCGGTCAACAACTCGTCCGGCATTTGCACGGTGGGCGCATGCAACCTCTACTTCCCACATATGGGCGCGCATGCCTGTTCAAAATCACAGCGTGCACGTTTAATTTGGTGGTTTGGCTGTCCGCATGGGCATCATACATGTGAAACGGCGATAGCACATGCCAGGATCGGATGTATACGCACACTGCTAAGCGTATAGCTGCCATGGCGCTGCCATTTGACA
>JANSWS010000361.1 GCA_024743355.1 bacterium | reverse complement strand
TCGTGCTTGTATTTTCGGGCGAGCCGCTTGATACGGGCCACCGCGTGGATACGCCCCAGGTTGCGAGTGGTTGAGAGCTGAGCCTTGCAGTCCCTTAGTAGTTCCACTGAAGACCCAGACCCAGTGAATGGAGCCAATATTTGCGCTCTTCGAACGACAGGCTGGGATCCAAATCGCCTACGAGTGGATCGGAAAGATTGACCGGCAATCGATTGCCGCCATTGAAGTCAATTTGTTGCGCTGCCTGACCCACTTTCGGGATCAACATGTAGTTGTACCCCACGTTGAAATCCAATCCCGGTCGTATCTGATAGGCCAGATTGAGGCCTACTTCTGGAATGACAATGAAGGTGTCATCCATGAAGGGAATGCTGTTTGTATTTCTGGCCAGCAGCCCCTGGTTTTGCGTCGCGCTGACGCCGTCCGATGTGGTTGTAGTGCGTCCTGCAATATCGACCGTCCGCCGCAAATTGCCCATGCCCAGCCGGAACATGGATTCGATCTTCAGGCAGGCGACACGGCGAGTATTCATCAATCCGTAAAAGAAACCATGGAATTCATTGTCGGTCTCAAACATATCGGTCACAGCAATACTGGCACCTTGCAGACCCGGTGCGTCACCAATCACGGATGAATTACTGAAGATCGTCAGCCGCTCTTCGATGCGGACATGTTGATAGCCGGTCATCCAATCGAGACGATTGAATCGATCCTGGTAGAGTTGACGGCGAAACGTTAACTCCAATCCGTCTACGCGGGAATCGTTATCAACACGCATGGAACCAACTAGTTCGTCTGGAAAGGCAATGAGCTGGGCGTCCTGGGTCTGGTCGGCAGCGTTTTCGGGCTCTGTGTCGAAGAAAGGGCGGGCGAGGATTGGAAAACTGCTTGAGTTGAACTGTGCAGACTCGGACAGTTGACCTGCGTTCCAATAGCGAAACATCAACGCATTGCAATGATCCGGCGTCAGCCAAGTACTGAAAGTGAGTCTGATGCCAGCAGTTGCCTCGTCGAACAGTACTCCATTGCCGTAGATGATGTCGGTGGTTGCTCGACCCAATTCACCCGCCAGATCGGCGTCCGTGCCGGCCGGAGAAGTGGTGATCAGGGGAGGCGCTCCTTGGTCCCGCCGCCAGTACAGTGGCACTTCGGCGCGAATTTGAAGCCTCTTGAGAAGTGCGACGATAGGTCCGCAGTTTGAAGAGCATGCCATGGCTGTGGGTGCAACCATCCCGCCATAGCTGTAGCAAACATCGCAGCCATGGCCCCCGCAACCACACGAGTCGCAGGCAGCGGGCTGGTATCCGGATTCCCATGCGGCGTCGCTAGTGTGGTAGTTCCCGGAATTCGCAACCTGGGGAGGTTGGGGCTGCTGCGGGACTGGACTAACGGCAAGCTCGTCGTCCAGAACGTCATAAAAAGTCTGGTAACTGGCCGGAACTACCTCAGGCTGACGTTCCTTCCTGCTGTCCACAGTCGACGCACGCTCGTACTGTTGCGACTGCAATTCGCGTTGATAAAGGGGGCGTGAACTCCCGCCGGAGCGCAGCTGGCCCTGTGCAGTCACAGCCGTTGAGAGGAGACAAACAAACGCCAAAATCGCTACCGGTCCACGAAATAGCGAATGCCTGCGGTTTGTAAAGCTTCGGTGGAACAACCCGCTCATCATGCCCTGGCCTTTTTGAGACGGAAATGAATGCAAAGGCAGACGCCACGCTGTGCGTACTGCTGCCTAGCTCATTGTTCGGCTCTGAGGGTCGGGATGATTGAGTAAACCTGGCAGAATTTACCGGTCAGAGGGGGTTTGCGGGCCATCCTGGCGAACTTGGCCGTGGATATTGGCCTGCCACAGATGACCGGAATTGACGTCCAAAGCTGTTAGCCAGCCGCCGCCGTAGCAGTAAGTGTCGATGCACACGAAATGGCCGGCATCGAAGATCTCGCCTGCCCGATCATGGGTATGCCCCAAAATAGCCTTCTTTCCCGTACGGTGAGGACCGGGAACAAACTCGGTCAGTTTTTGCCAACGAAGCGTAAAGATATCCTGCTCGGATAGATCCAAGTCGGGCTGATAATTGGCATGGAAAAACAGATGGTTCTCGGTTTCGTAGTAGTCCAGCATCGAATCGAAGAATTCGAAATGAGCCTCTGGAATCACATTCAGATCTCCGATGAATCCGTAAGAATCCAGGGTTTCGACACCTCCATACTGCAGCCATCGCAGATGCGGTTTCTGCTCGCGGACCACATCCAGCATCATTTCCTCGTGATTTCCCTGCAGGGCAATCACTTGACAATGCTGGCGAAGTTCAATGAGTCGGTCAATGACGCCTTTCGAATCCGGACCTCGGTCCACATAGTCGCCCAGGGTAACAATCACGTCATCCTGTTGCGGTTCGATCGCTGCCAGCAGAGACTCCAGGGCCCGGGAGCAGCCGTGGATATCTCCAATCGCAATAAGTCGTTGGCTCATCAGTTGCACTAAACTAGCATAAGGGTGTAGAGCCTTCAGATTGTCCTCTGTTCGCCAATAACAGGCAACCTGCATTTGACTGTCACAGCTACTCAATTGAGCGAATCCAGCGATTCAGACTCCATTTTTTACGCCTCTGCCATGGCCAGCGGCCTGGTGGATAGCCAGCAGATGGATTACGCCCAGCGAGTTTGTCGGCACCGATTGAGCCAGCAGGGGAACCCGGTATTCCCCATCCCCGAACGGCTGCTGGCAGACATTCTTGTCGAGCAGGAAGTGCTTACCAAGTACCAGGCGGATCAACTGCTCGCCGGCCGCACCAAGTTCTACCTGGGGCCCTACCTAATCACGGATTGGATTGGCCAGGGTGGGATGGGGCAGGTATTCAAGGGGATTCATCAGGTCATGGGCCGCGAGTGCGCGGTCAAGGTTTTGCCTCGAGCGCGAGCTACTCAAGACGCACGTGATAGTTTCGCACATGAAATCCGCATGCAGGCAAAATTGGACTGTCCCTATCTGGTGCGGGCCTTCGATGCCGGCCAGGACGGTAGTGTGCACTATCTGGTAACGGAGTACGTACCGGGGATGGATCTCCGGCGTTTGGTGAAATCACGCGGGGCCCTGCCGATTTCTCAAGCCGCCAAAATCATCATGCAGGCCGCTCTCGGGCTGCAATACGCTCATGAGCAGGGCTTGGTGCATCGAGATGTAAAACCTGGAAACATTCTGGTTACTCCGGACGGCGACGCCAAAGTTTCCGACGTTGGACTGGCGGGCTTCGCCAAGGATCTCATCGATGATCCCCGGGCTGGAAAGATCGTGGGAACCGCCGATTATTTGTCTCCCGAGCAGATTCGCACACCACTAGAAATCTCACCCGCATCGGACATCTATTCCTTGGGATGCACGCTGTACTATGCGGTATGTGGCAAAGTTCCCTTCCCGGGCGGCGATACGCAATCCAAGTTGCGAAGGCATCTGGATGGTTTCGCTTTGCATCCCCGGAATTTTGCCCCGGATATCACCGAGGATTTTGTGGATATCATCGTCGACATGATGGAGAAGGACGTAGAAAAGCGGATTTCGAACGCAGCCGAGGTAGCTGCCAGGTTGGAGCCCTGGGCCGTGGATGCGGCTTCGGTAGCCACCATTCGAATGTCCAAGTCGCCATGGTTAGCTCCGCCACCACCCTCTTACGGCGATCCCAGTTTTTCCAGCTGGCAAGAGGAGACTGTGGGAGGGATGGCTGGAACGGCCAGCTTGGTCGAGAGTGCCAGTGGCATCATGCCAACCCATCCGGACAGCCCGCCACCTCCAGTGCAAGCTGAGTCGGGAGTCGAGTTGCCATTGAGTGACGACCTGCCGGGGCAAGCGGCGATGTCCGAGTTGTCGGGAACGGGATCCGCCGCCTACGACAGTCAGGCTCTGTCCTCCGGGGCTGTGAGAGCCTCGCATCGGTATTCCGCGGAGGCCAATCCGCCAGAACACGCAGCGTTGGATTCTACGAAAGTTGGCGGGCTCAGCGCGGGTATGATTATTGCGCTGACGATTGCCATTGTGGTTCCACCGGCATTGCTCTTAGGCGCAATCTTGGGCTACCTTGCTGCGCAATCATAATGCCATGGGCACGTCATTTGCCCCCATTGAAGTTCCGCCTCGCTAATTTCTATAGGCTGCAATGAACACCACCCGCCATGCAGGTTCTCTCTCAACATATCCCTATTTGGACCTGCAGTTGTTATGCGTTGCCTCGCCAGCCAACGCAACGCTGCCTGTGGAAGCTGGGTCTGGCTTCGTTGAGATCGGCCGGTCTAGTCCCGCGCAGTCGATTAGCACGCGCATTGCAAAACGTCAGGTCAAGCAAGAGCTGCTGGCACCCTTTGAGGTGACGTTTGAACAGGCCGTCGAGAATTTGGAGCGACTATCAGGGGTGTTCATCGAACCCGACGGTTTTCTGATGTGGCACAGCCGGGACTCGGGAGATCCGTGGCAGTTGAGCGGCATGCTCTACGACCGTCCGCTGCATGCCGCAGGGGATGAGCAGGCAGGTCGCGTGTGCAGCTGCGAGTTCAAGGGGGCATTCCCGGCTAGCGTTTGGCAAAGCGTCTTGGATTGCTTGGGCACGGACAATGAGAGGTTGGTCGCCTACCTGCAGCCGCAGAAGTGTTTTGTTACCGTCGTGGATCTGAGGTCGATTTGGGGCGAATGATGCAAGAACGATCGCCCCAAGAGGCGGAGGCTGTGGAGCATAACAGGTTGGCTTGGGATCGAATGGCTGAGAGTGGGCACGTGTTGGCCCGCCCTGCCCTGGATCGCGAGTTGGCGGATCCCTTGACGACGGTCGATGCCGCTAAATGGTTGCCGAGCAGTATAGAAGGCTGGCAGGTGCTTTGTCTGGCTGCTGGAGGAGGCAGGCACGGTCCTTTGTATGCATCGGCGGGTGCTCGGGTAACGGTGCTGGATATCAGTTCAGGCATGCTGGAGCTGGACAGGCGGGTAGCCGAGGAGCGTCGCTTAAATATCCGTACGGTGCAATCCTCCATGGACAATTTGGGGATGTTCGCGGATGAGGAATTTGATCTGGTCATCCATCCGGTCAGCACTTGCTACCTGCCCTCCTTGGCCAATTTGTTCTCTCAAGTGGCGCGCGTGGTGCGACCGGGCGGCCTGTATATCAGCCAGCACAAACAGCCCGCAAACCTACAGGCTTCTTTGGAAACTCATACCGGTCAGTACGTCGTTGAGCATGCTTATTACGATCCGGCGCCCGTGCCGCCGGCTAGGACCCCCAACAAATTGCGCGAGCCAAACACACGCGAGTTTGCACATAGCTGGGAGACAATCTTGGGTGGCATCTGTCGGCATGGCTTCGTTATCGAAGATGTGATTGAGCCCAATCACGCTAAGCGAGACGCTCCGCTGGGTTCATTCCATCATCGATGTTTCTTTGTGGCTCCCTACGTCCGCATTAAAGCTCGTCGTTCCGGGCCGAGGCAAAGCTCCAAACTTTTCCTCGGATCGGGCAGCTAGATCGTAGCCACCGTCGCCAGACGGTGGACGACGTCGACCACGCTCTGTGGCGAGCGTGGCTACGGGAGAACTCATCCGCCGCTCAGCCCTGATTAAGCCGTTGGGCTTTCGAGCCAAGGATTCTCCCAGTCACGCCACTGGTTTAGATAGTTGCGGTAGGCCGGATGCTCATCGGCCTGAGATTCGAGCATTTGCTTGGCGGACTGAACCAAGGCGTGCTCCTGCTCCAGGTTGATGCGGCCCATCAACAGCAGAGCCCTGAGAAGTACGAAATAGGTATCGAGCACATCACAGCGGCAGTATTCATTGATCTCCGCGATTTTCCCCTGCTGGTACAAGTCGTAAACCATATCACCCTGGACTTCCATTTTCCCCGGTTTGCCCAGGAGAGTCGCGGCCAGATTTAAGCCGCCGCGAAACCAAGTGGCGCCGAAGTTTGTCAACACCTCTTGGAGATCCAGGTGAGCGTCGAGGTTATAGCGGTTGCGTTTTTGCTCGAAGCTCCGTTGTGAAATGTTGAACCAGTTAGGCGCTGAAACTCCGTAGCGGAAGGCCGCATGTTCCATTAAGGGCAGATCAAAGGTTCTGCCATTGAAGGTCACCCAAGTCGGCTGTTGATAGGCTTCCCAGCCGGACCAGAAATGCTGCGTGATCACATGCGGACGATGTCGAGGTTGATCCAAGGAAACAATCTCAAGCAGCTGGAAATCGGCCCTTACTTTTGCCACGACCACGGCTATCGGTACGTGATAGGTATAGGGAATGAAATCGCGGCCAGCGGTGGTGAGCAAATCCTGTCGGAACCGCTGCACGGCCTCAGCCGGCGCTAATTCATCCATGGGATACCGTGTCTTGGCAATCAGCTCGCCATCGGGCACACTCTCTACATCAAAGACTAGATAACGCAGTGGGGAACTCACGAAGTCCTTTCCTTTGGAATCAAAGTCGAGAAAAAGGGCCGTGCCCAAAATCGCTGTCGCGGGCAGACTCCTGGCTGATGATCTTCATCCGCGGTCAGGATTATACGGGAATCACATGCTGACCATATCACAAGGAAGCTCGAAATCATGAGCACCAAGCTACCAGTGAACCGAGAACGGTTGCTAAATAGATTTCTGAGTTACGTTCAGATTGGAACATCGGCCGATGCCGATTCAAGTACCTATCCCAGTACGCCCGGGCAACTCGAACTGGGGAAATTGCTGGTTGAAGAACTCAAGAGCATAGGCCTACAAGACGCTCACCAGGATGAACATGGCTTAGTCTGGGCTACGGTACCGGCGACCGTCGTGGGGCCAGTGCCCACCATCTTGTTCAATTCCCACCTCGATACCTCTCCGGAAGCTCCTGGGTCCGGCGTCAATCCCCAAGTCATAGCCGATTACGCGGGAGGGGATATTACTCTACCGTCCAGTGAACGGGTGATTCGCGTGAAAGATTGCCCCGCATTGGAAAAGATGCTTGGGCATTGCCTGGTGACCACAGATGGCACCACATTGCTGGGCGGCGATGATAAAGCCGGGGTGGCAGCCATCATGGAATTGGCCCATCATCTGATCGAAAATCCCAGCCTTCCACATGGACCTGTGAGGATTGTCTTCACCTGTGACGAAGAAATTGGGCTGGGCGCGAAGCACTTCGACTTGCAGAAGGCCAATGCCGAGGCGGGCTACACCTTGGACGGTGCCGGACATGGTGAAGTTGAAAACGAAAATTTTTCGGCCGACCAACTGGTGGTTCAGGCCACTGGCTACAACATTCATCCCGCTATTGCCAAGGACAAGATGATCAATGCCAGCCGAGCGATCGCCAACCTGGTTGCCCAGTTGCCGATCTCCGAGATGTCGCCCGAAGCGACCGAGGGAAAGCAGGGATTCCTGCATCCCTACTCTATCCAGGGTGGAGTCGGAGAGGCCGAATGTCGGATTCTGCTGCGGGACTTCGAAACAGCCCGTCTCGACGAATATGCCAGCCTGGTGCAGAAGCTGGCGGCCAGCGCCGAAGCTCAATTTCCAGGCGTTCGCATCCGTGTCAACCGCTCACGCCAATACCGCAACATGGCGGAGTCACTATCGCGTTCTCCACAGGTTGTTGACTTCGCCCAAAAAGCGTTCAAGATTCTCGGGAGAGCCTGTCATCTGGGTTCGATTCGCGGGGGAACCGACGGAGCCATGTTCAGCGAAATGGGGCTACCGACTCCCAATTTGTCAGTAGGACAGCACAACATTCACAGCGTGCTGGAATTTGCTTCCATCACCGAGATGGAGTGGGCCATCGAACACGCCATCGTACTTCTAGATCTTTGGCAGCGCCACGCGCGGAGCTAGAAAAATCCGGAAACAATTTCTCTGTGGGTTCATTCGACGAGCATTTCGGGACAAAAGAATCCTTTGGCGTTTGCTCCCCGGTCGTGCCATCATCAACACGACGAACCACCCGGCAGGCGGTACGTACCGGTTTGCCGAACGCGAACTTGGTTGTGCCGAGGTAAGACCTGAAGCGCTTTTAGCATGCCAATCGCATGCGATTCCATTTTTCTGTCCGCCATTTTCCTGCCTCTGTTTTGTTTTCAGGAGGACTGCCATGGCCGCCGGTGGGACAGGAATATGGTTGGCAAGAAAATGAAGAGAGGGGAAGTTCGCTGGCAGCAAGAACGTCTGTCGACTCGCAGGGAGACACAGCAGACGATCTGCCCGTTTGCCGGATTCAACGCGATGCAAGCACTGAAGGTTGCGTAAGAAGTCATAACACCGCGAAAGACACTCACACGAACCACCCGGCAGGCGGTACGTACCGGTTT
>JANSWS010000768.1 GCA_024743355.1 bacterium | reverse complement strand
CCAGCCGCAAATGCCGCCGCATATAATGCAACACCCGCCAGACGGAATCCAAGATGCGTTTGGGGTGCCCGATTGCTTGTCGAGGGACTTAGAATCCTTTGCTGAATCGCTCGCTGCACCGGAATACAGTCTTCCGGCTTTAATGGGGGTCCATCGAGAATAGCAGCCACTCCCGATAATCCAGCCAGCAATTCGTCTAGCTCGTCATTGCAATTCGGGCACCCCGCTGCGAGGTGTTCGTCGATAACCGCGGAACACGATTCGGACAGTTCTCCAAGCAGATAAGCGCCTAAAGACTGCTGAATTTCTTCACAATTCGATACGGGTACTTCGGCCACGTCAGGAATCCAGATATTTTTTTAGTTGCTTGAGTCCAAGACGAATCCGCGATTTGGTCGTCCCCAAAGGTGCCTGCATCCGTTGAGCCACCTGCTCGTGCGTTAGCCCCTCAAAGAACGCAAGTTCAATCGCCTGCCGTTGAGGAGGATCCAATTTCCGCAATGCCTTCCGCGCCTGCTGACACTCCTCGTCGCGAATAGCTATTGAGCATGGCTCGATGCTCGGATCCGGATCCGCATCATTGGCAATTCTCAATTGCACATGGCGACGAACACTCTCCTGACGGCTACGCTGAGAACGGCGATAGTCGATGGCGCGACTCCGCGCGATCAACATCAAGTAAGTCCTGAGACTCCCCCGCTGCTCCTGGAATCGCTCGGCACGCACCCACAGTTCCCAAAACACCTCCGAAGCCAGTCCTGCCAACTCTGCTTCCGGTCCACAAATATTGCGACACGTCTGGTTTACCAGCGCCCCATAGCGGGAAATCAGTTGAGCTAGACTTTCCTGGCAACCGCTGGCGATGCGTTCCATCAGATATCGATCCGAATCATTGGGCAACGCCAATTCGTCCTCCTGACAATCACCGATATCCATCGACAGGTTGGTCGCGCAGCGGCTATTCACCCGGCAGACCCCCTGCATGTTGTGCGTCAACGGCATGCCCTTCGAAGTCCACCAGCGTCAGCGGGGCGACCGTTTCCGTCATCCAGCAGTCGACGTAGGGTGGTTGAGTTTGCTTCACCAGGTCAAACCGAAATCCGGCCGCCTGGCCATTAGCACTGCAGGTTGTAACCACCACGGATGCGAACCTCCCATCAACAAGCGCCTCACCGACTTGCCAATGCTCGCTGCTCGACAGCTCCGTAAATGGATGCTGAAGCACCATTTGGGAGAAACGCTCAAGCGGCCCGGTCACCGACCGATTGCTGGGCGATGCCAGTTGATAACAGCGAATTATCTGTTGGGAATCGTGTACCGAGTCTCGCAACGCTTGTACTTGCATCAGCACGACGTCACGTGGAGTTAAAGTCGGACTGGCAGCCTGCCCCCCTGGCTCGGTTGCGGCTTG
>JANSWS010000374.1 GCA_024743355.1 bacterium | reverse complement strand
GAGAGTGAGTTCCGACACTTCGAGAAATGGAATACGTGTGCTTTCGCAGGCAATCGCGGAGCTACAGAGCGGCCAGCCAAGTCGCGCTGTGTCGCTCCTACAGGAGTTTCTTGCTCAGCAGCCAGGGCACAAGCATGCCCTCCGATTGTTGGCCATCGCCTATTCGGAATGCGGTAATTTGGGTGCGGCCGAAGTGGCCTTTCGCCGAGTCTTGGAATTGGACCGCGACAGCCCGGAATCTTGGCGAGACTATGCTCTGTGCCTGCATAAATCCAAGCAACTGGACGCGGCTCATGCGGCCATGTCACAAGCTCTGAACCTGGCGCCCGGCAATACGGGCTTTTATCTCGATCTCGGCCGAATCTTATTCGATCAAGGAAAGCTGGAGCAAGCCGCAAGCGTTCTCCAACGCGGTTTGCAACTGGAGCCTGGCTCGCCACAACTCAATTTTGAATTGGGCGTCATCCTCCACAAGCTTGGGAATCTGAAACGGGCCCGCCAACACCTGCAAGCATCGTTAGCATCGCAACCGCGCAACCCATCAGCTTGGTCGCATTTGGGAGGAGTGTTGTTCAAGCTTCTGCTATTGGACGAAGCGGAAGCTGCATTTCGGCGAGAACTCGCCCTGACACCTAACTCGATCTCGGCGCTTTCCCATCTAGGAAACGTCTTGCTCAAGAAAGGTGCTTCCGAAGGGGCTCTCGAATGTTACCAGAAAGCCCTGTCAATTGATTCGTCGCGAGCCAGCAACTGGTTCAATATCGGTAATGCCCAAAGCCGTTTACATCAGTTTCAGAGGGCCGAAGAGTCGCTACTTCAATGCCTTGAACTGCAGCCTAAACACGCGGATGCAAATTCGGAACTAGCTGCTATTTTGCTGGCCCAGGGCAGGACCAGCGAAGCAATCGAGAAATATCGAACTGCCTGCTCCCAGGAAAGTAAGCCCACCGTTTACAGCAACTATCTTTATGCCTTGCACATGCTGGAACCACCAGACCCGGCAGCTGAACTGGAAGCATTGAAAGTCTATGAACAACGGTTCTCAATCCGTCGCTGTGCGGAACGTCCCCCTCGCGAACTCGCAGATACACATAGAATCCGCGTTGGCTGGGTTTCACCTGACTTTAGACAACACTCGGTGAGCTTCTTCCTGGAGCCTATCTTTGAGCATTACGATCGCAGTCGCTTCGAGTTCTTCTGTTATTACGTGGGTTGGCAAAGAGACCAGGTCACGCAGAGACTGCAGAATCAAGTCGATCATTGGGCGGATGTTGCTGCCGCGTCCGATTCAGAGATTGCGAACCAGATACATGACGATCAGATAGATTGTTTGATCGATCTGGCAGGCCACACTGGCCACAATCGTCTTCCCGTATTCACGGCTCGCCCCGCCCCCGTCCAAATGACCTTTTTAGGCTATTCGGGTTCGACCGGTCTGAGTTCGTTCGACTATCTGATTACCGATGCTCGCGCGAATCCTCCTGCGAGCCAGGCATTTTGCAGCGAGAGACTGCTTTATTTGCCCGACTCGTATTTCTGTTACCGCCCGCCAGTTGAGAGTCCGGCGGTGGCTCCGTTGCCGATGGACCATCATCCCTGGGTTACTTTTGGCTGCTTTAACAACTATGCCAAAGTTAGCTCGATGATTCGTGAGTCGTGGGCGCAGATTCTATTGCGAGTTCCTCAATCGAGGCTGTTGCTGAAAAACACATCCTTGGTCGACCGTCCGACCGTGAATGAATTGCATCGCTTCTTCGAGTCCAGGGGCATTGCTAAGGAACGGGTACTGGCCGAGCTTCCACAAGCCACTACCGCCGAGCACCTAGCGATCTACAACCTCATCGATATCGCGCTCGACACCTATCCCTACAACGGAGCGACGACCACCTGCGAAGCTCTTTGGATGGGCGCACCTGTAATATCGTTGTCGGGCCCAACGCACGTCAGCCGCATGGGACTGAGCATCCTGTCAGCCATCGGATGGTCCAATTTCTCAGCCGCTTCCGTCGAGGAATATGTCGATCTCGCCTGCAAGCTGGCAAGTTCCCCTGATCAATTGCGACATCTGCGGAAAGAGATCAGACATCGCATGCAATCTTCACCACTGATGGACGAGATTGGCTACACCCGGGCACTGGAAGCCCAATTGTCGAAAGCGGTGCAGTCAACCTCGGCAACCACCGAAAGCTAGCGGTCAATTCTTTAGCGGATCGCCGGGAACGGCGATGCCCGCACCAATGCTTTCCACTTGGCCTTGAGGCATGCTTGTTCCCGCCCCAACTTGCGCGGGATCAAAGCAGCCTTCGCTGATCGGACAGGGGACGTCGACCTTTTCGGGGTGAGGTCTGGGCGTCAGGAAGCGACCGCGTTCTTGAGCGTCTTGATAGGCTTCACTCGGCCAAGGTCCTTCGCTCAAGCCCACCTGATTGTAGTTCAGCAACGAACCCTTCTCACGATGGAAATCACGCAGAGCCAGCTGGTAGTCGGCCAGAGCTCGGAAATAGGCACTCTGGCTGTCCGCCAATGCCTGTTGAGCCTGCAACAGAAAGTTGATGTTGTCCAACCCGCTTTCATAGCGTGCTTCCAGAGCCGCGACCTGTTCGACGTCCGAGGCCTGGCGATTGTAAACGGTCTTCATCAACGCATGCGATCTTGCCACTTGTCGAGCTGCATTGCTCAAGTCGTGTGTGATCCGCAATTCCTGTTCACGTAGCAGCGCGGTTTCCCTGGCCAAGTTCCAACGTGCATTGGCAACCGCTGCGGACGCTTGCCGCAAACCGACGGGATAGCCCATTTCAAAGCCAGCTTGCCATTCTTGGTAATCACCCGCAAAGATATTTTGGTACAGATTATCAAAGTCGTTCGTGGGATCGCGGCTGCCAATGAGATGATCGCCAAGTCCGCGGTAGCGGTACAGTCCTAGGAAATCCAAAGTCGGCTTGCGATTGAGCCGAGCGGCGATCAGTTCGAGTTCTCGGCGTTTGACACTCCATTTCTGTCTACGAATTTCCACCCGCTTCGTCAAAGCGTCACGCAACGCGGAGTCCCAATCGTAGACGACCTCACCTTCCATGGGAGGCGTAACAGGCTTCAGCAATCTCCCATCGGTGGCGGGCATGCCGATCAAATATCGCAACTGTTGTTCAGTCCGATAGATACCTGCCTGTCCGGCCAAAGCCTCCTGAACTTGAGCTTCAAAGGTGTAATAGTTGGAGCGGGCCTGTGCTTCCGCGGCCGCATCACCACCTCGAGCGCCCACATTCTGTAACTCTTTGATTCGTTGCCAAGTCAGCAAGGAGGTGTTGCGCCCGGCGACCCGCGCCTCGAGGTTGTGGTAAGCAAAATACAGTTCCCAGTAAGCCGCCTCGACATCATTGATGAAGTTGATCACTCCATTTTCAAAGTCGGCCAGAGAGATATCGGTATTGATACGTGCAATCAACACACCGTTGTACGAGCCAACACCGGCGTTGGGACCGGCAATACGGTTGAACTCAACACCTGCTCCCTGCATCAACGGCTGGCGATACTCGGCTTCAAAAAAGCCGGTGAAGTCGCTCGGGAAGAAGCGTGCGGGACTGTTGTTCCGGTTGTAATTCACCACATGTCGAGCCGCAAAACTCGCACCCGTTGCGGTGGTTTTAGATATAGCGTAATTGAAGGTCGATAGCGTCTGCTCTAAGGCAACGGGCTGGAAGATAAGAAAGGTCGTATTGTTGGGAATGTTGTTCTTCTGCCAAAACAACTGCCCAGCAACTTGGGCGTCGAAAGCCGAAAGCGCGGCCTCAACGCCTGCCTGGGGATTTGTTTCCACGATCGCGGGATTGAACTTAGTCAGCGTTCCCTGTGGGTTGGCGACAACGCTGCCACCGAGGGAACGCAAAATGTCACCGTTGGCCAAGGCGTACTGAATGGCATCATTCAGCGTCAAGGCAATGGTCTCTAGCTCCGCCGGATTCTGCAAACTCAGCGGCCGCTGCACATTCGCCACCTCGGGTTCCAGGCAGGACTTGACCGTCGGATACTCAATTCGAGTCGCAACGGGATTGCTGTAGCTCGCCGCGCTGTCCCAGTTGTCGCTGAAACGAAAGTCCTTCACTCGCGAGCAACCGGCAGCCATCGCGATGCCGACCAGCAGCATGGAAAACGCGTGGGTGCGAAGATTGGAATACATCCCGCTTCCTCGTTGCAATGCGTTCGATTTCATTGAGCAGATTCCGTTGCAGAGCGTTGCTTGCCAAACAAATTGGCAGTACTGGCGGATCAAGAGCTAGATCCGCTGGGTCTGGTATCGGAAGCACAAATGCTGCTACTGGAACGAACGGTGTGACGGGAACCGGAAGAAATAACGCTAGCAAGCGCGGATTTACTACAACCGTCAGACTCTAGCACTTAGGCGCTGAGAAGAAGTGACCGCAAGGTCCGTTCCTTAACGGATTTTTACCAATCGTAGCCACCGTCGTCAGCGGTGGAAGAAGTCGACGAAGCTCTGGCAACGAAGAAACTATGGCGACTTCGACCACGCTGTGGCGAGCATGGCTACGGGTGGGGCATAAAATCCGCCTCAACCCGTAGAGTTTCACAATCATCCGTGATTCGGCTGAACGGACCCGCGAACTAGCGAACGTCGACTGGCGAAGAGGTGGGCATCCGAAAGAAGGCGTAACCGCCAAAAAACAAGGCGGAGTAAACCAAATTACCCACGAGAGTGTTCTTGGCGAAGGGCAGGGCGGCCCAGTAACACTCCGCAAGCCCAGTCAGGGTGAGCGGGTAACCCATTTGCGGATCGAGCCAAGAGGCAAAATTAGTCACCAGGAAAAACAACACGCTGGAAACAACGGCACCCAGCGGCACGCCAGCCCACAGAGGAATGCGGAAGTGTCCTGCCCCATCCCGCAAGCCGACGACAAAACGACCGACCAAGGCCGAACTGGCCATTGCCAGATAGACGGTCAACATCAGCCAAGGCGCATAAAATCCCATGCTAGGAATGCCCAGGACTTCACCCAACACGTCGCTGGCAGCCATGGCAGCCAAAGCCACAACGAACCCCAAGAGCGGGGAGCCAAAACACCCTAAAAGCATCCCCAACGCACAAATGGCGCTGACGTTGTAATCATGCGGAACCAGTCGCAGAGCGATAGCCAGGATGCACAATCCCAGCGCCACCATTCGAAAGTCGGTCTTGAAATTCATAAGACGGTTGCCAGCTAGCCAAAAAGCATTGGATTTGCAAATCGGAACGCAGTGCGACCCTCGTCAAGGAATTGTTGACCGTCGGATCGCGTTGCTGATGCCTCAAAGCTACCGGCAAACCTCAAGATCTTCAAGCCGATGCCCGGAGTTCTACAGCGGTGCGGCCCAGAAAAATCCGGCCAGGCTGAGCGTTTCCACTGCGGCTGCCCGCTTGTCCCATGGGATATGGCTTTTCAGCACGGGAGCACAGGTCCCGGCCCGGTGGTAGCCAAGTGCATATTGACATTCGCCGGGGTGCTGAAGCGTCTTCAAATAGGGCGCCATGAAGATCGTTCCAAAGAACTTAGCACCCGAAGCGAAGGGCTGTAAGTAGCCAAAACGATCGTGCCCGTGCCGCTCCAACATCACGTCTTGAAAGTACAGGGGATGATGGCAAATCAGACTTGGCCGCCAATGCACACATTGGAAAGTGGCTCCCCGGGCTACTCCGTCTGGAAGAGGCACTTGGTCACCCCAACTCGCCAGCGCGGCCGGGGTGGGCAGGATGGAGGTGCCGATATCATCACTCGAAGTGTTAATGGCACGTACCTCGGAAGACAATTCTCGTCGCTGCAGGGGAGCCAGAGAGTTGTCACTTTGTAGAGGCGGTTGGCCGAGATCTAGCGGGCTCGGCTCGGGCTCCACCGGCAAAGTCTCCTGGACAACCGGAGAAGAGATATCGGATGGTGAACCGTCCAGCTGCTGGACAGGGGCTCGCGAACTGATCAAAGCCCGCACCGCTGAAACGGTTTGAATGGGTTTCCAAGCTTCGCCCGTGGAAACTGGTGCCGCCTCCTGTTGCGTTGCCCGAGCAGCCACTGGCAACACGAACTGAGCAAACGTGGAATCCGCCGCACACCCGCTCAGACACGCAATGGCGAGAAAGGTCTTTGGTAAACTCAACTTAATCGTCACCGCTTGGTCTCCTCATGTCTCCGCCAGATTCATCTATCCCGTCAGCAGACGAAAAATCTGCTCGGACGGCATAGAGATTCGGCTTGGAAATGACGGCAGCTTCAATACACGGCGACGTCGTCTCATAATCGCTAAATCCGAGCGACCATGTCCTCATGCCTGAAATCGAAATAGACGACATTACCAAACGTTTTGGCTCGGTACCCGTGCTGCGTGAAGTGCGTTTTGCGTTGGAGAAACATCAGCGCTGTGTTCTGTTCGGTTGCAGCGGAGCCGGAAAATCCACTCTACTCCGTATCATTGCCGGACTAGAGCATGCCGAATCGGGCCGGATCCTCTTTTCAGGTCAAGATGTCACCCGACTCCCACCGAGCCGCCGATCTGTTGCCACCGTCAGTCAGGACGCTGCGCTCTACCCCCAACTGAACTTGCGGGATAACTTACATATCGCGATCAAACGTCTCCGCTTGCCCAGACCGGAAGCCCATTCGCGGGTTGAGACGATTCTTCAGCAGTTGGGAATCGTCGATTTGTCGCAAAGACTGCCATCGCAAATCTCCGGAGGCGAGGCGGCCAGAGTCGCTTTCGCCAGGGCCTTGGTTGCCCAACCCAAGATCTTGCTGCTGGATGAGCCCTGGAGCCAATTGGACGGGGTCAACAAGCAGAATGCCATTCAGCTCCTGCGTGAAATCACCGAAAAGTTCCGCCCCACCGTGCTGATCGTCTCCCACGATCCTCTGGACGCAATGCGGGTAGCCGACCGTATTGTCGTGTTGGATCAGGGACGGGTGATCGACAATGGACCACCACAACAGGTCTACAACAACCCGCAGTCAAAACGAAGCGGTGAGCTGCTAAGTCCGTTTGGTATGAATTGGCTGGAATCCAAACGACTTCCGGCTGTCTTTAATGATTTGCCTATCCACAAGCGCTATGTCGGCTTTCGGCCAGAGCAAGCTCGAATTTGTTTTGCCGACAGGCATTCCGAAACGCGCGAGCATCTGAATGATGAGGCCGCAGATGATATCCGCCTGCCTATCTTGATCCACGCCTGCGAACGCCTGGGTTTCGCGGAGCTCGCTCACGGCTCCATCGCAGGGCAAGCGGTTCGCATCCTGACCCTTGCCACCGAGCAGCCCCTTGGGCAGCACACAGTTGTCATCCCTCGCCGCTCACTGTGCCAGCTCGATGATTGACGCCGTTCTAAACCTCAGCCAACCCGGGAAGGGTTTCCCTGAACAGCCCAAGGCCGAAAGGCTCTAAAAATCCCGGCCAAAGCTACCGGCCAAAGCATATCCCAGGAGCGGTGCATGGCTCAGTTTCCATCAGTACGATTTTCCATGGCACGCTGAAAAGCCTCAAATTGCTTCCGCAAGGCCGACGGATAACGCACTCGTGAGCCACTGTCTTGCATCTGCTGAAAGGAGTCGTTCCGATCGCTACCGGTCCGCGGCCCAAGCGTCGGGGGCCGCAATCCCAGGTCGCGCAATTTTTCTTGCCACTCCTGACGGTCTTGGTCGCTGCCATTGCTCGCCAGATCTCTGGCCCGATTCCAACGCGTGACGAAATCCTGCAATTGTTCCTTCGTCCAATTCAGTTCCTGGAGAAGTTCGGGATCGGGCTGATCCTTCTGACGATTGAGATAGTCCAACACCATCTGCGTCGTCTTTTCGGCGTACTCCTGATTCACTTCATCCGCGCTTTGTGCATCACCGCCCGGACCACCTTG
>JANSWS010000519.1 GCA_024743355.1 bacterium | reverse complement strand
GATCAAAGCGAATGGGTTTCCGCCTACTCGATCCGTGACGGCCAACTGCTTTGGAAATACGAGATACCAGCACGCCACACGACCGTCCCGGGTGGCACCGGCCCGCGAAGCACGCCCTTGATTGCCAACAACAGAGTCTATGCCTGCTCAGCCGTCAGCGCTGTGGTCTGTCTGGAGCTAGCGTCCGGTAAAGAGATCTGGCGGCAGGAGCTGCTCGAAATCGCCAGTAGTGACCAACCCAGCTTTGAGTCGTCCGTAACCTGGGGACGCTCCGGCTCTCCGATGGCGTTAGATAATCTGCTGATCGTCCCCTTCGGAGGCACCCCCCAAACCGCGCAGCCGTTGATCGCCTTGAACCTGGATGACGGTCAAGTCGCATGGCAGGCCGGTAGCGGACAGATCAGCTATTCCTCACCGTTGTTAGCGAATCTGGATGGCAACAATCAGATTCTGATGGTTTCCGAAAACAAGTTGGCTGCTTACGATCCCGATAATGGAAACGTGCTCTGGGAAGTCCCTTGGCCGGGCAATAGCAACTCCAACCCGGCCGTTCCGCAACCCTTGGTTGTCGACTCCAACCGTGTGCTACTGTGCAAAGGCTACGGTGAAGGAGCGATGCTCATTGAAGTTAGTAACCGCGAAGCCTCTTGGAATGTCGAAACGCTGTGGAAAAACAATTCGGTCATGAGGTCCAAGTTTTCGAATCCCGTCCTACATCAGGGACATGTGTACGGACTCAGCGACGGGATTTTGGAATGCGTGCGGGTGGAAGACGGGAAACGCCAATGGAAGCGAGGCCGCTATCGTCATGGACAAGTGCTGTTGCTGAACGATCTGTTGCTGATTTTGAGTGAAGCGGGCGAATTGGTGGTTGTGCCCGCTCAACCCGACCGCTTTGAAGAGCTCGCCAGCATGCCGGTGATCTCCGATGTCAGTTGGAATAACTTGGCGCTCAGCGGTGACCGACTGCTGATCCGCAATTCGGAGGAAGCCGCCTGTGTCCAACTTCCGAGGCTATCGGTTGGCAGCGAACCGCCGGCCAACGAGCCGCAGCAACAGGCTGGGGCTCTGTGAGTAAATACCAGGCTGTCGGCTGGTTGAAATAACACGAGGATACAAGAATGAACGCGTCCAATGATTTGGACATGCTGGTCATAGCTCCGCACCCTGACGATGCCGAACTCGGCATGGGTGGAGCCATTGCCAAGATGATTGACCTGGGTTGGCAGGTCGGCATCCTCGACTTGACCGATGGGGAGCCGACGCCTCATGGCACTCCGGAGCTGAGAGCGCAGGAAACGCAGGCGGCCAGCCGCATCCTACGGCT
Organism: bacterium; assembly: GCA_024743355.1. Classification (GTDB taxonomy): domain Bacteria; phylum Planctomycetota; class Planctomycetia; order Pirellulales; family Pirellulaceae; genus Aureliella. The sequence goes on along the minus strand of JANSWS010000519.1, from coordinate 3,401 downwards.
GCCTTGGCGGGAAAATTTGGGACTGACCAATCGCTTCTTGGAGCCCAGTCTGGAGGCTCGGGCCGCGCTGGCGAATGTCTTTCGTCGCGTTCGGCCGCGTTGGTTGTTTGCGCCCTACTGGGAAGACGCGCATCCCGACCACGTAGCGGCCACGTCGCTGATCGAAGCGGCCCGCTTCTGGTCGAAACTCACCAAGAGCGATTTACAGGGCACGCCCTATCACCCGGAGAGAGTCTTTTACTATTACTGCGTGCATTTGAAACACGTCGCCCAGCCCGCATTCGTGCTTGATATCTCCGACCACTGGGAGCGCAAGATCCAGGCGATTGAAAGTTATCACAGCCAATTCATTCAGGGTCGTGAGCATTTACAGCCCAGTTTTATAGAGCGATTGAGAGACGAAGCCGCCTATTGGGGAAAGATGATCGGCACGCGCTACGGTGAGCCCTTTGCGTCTCGCGAACCGATCGCCCTGAAAGACTTGCAAGGCTTGTTCTAGAACTGTGCTGTCCGATCCGATGCGTTTCGCAGCGGATACTGCTAATCGGGCTTCATCACGCGGAGCATGATGGCTACTAAGCGTGAACGGTCAAGTTTTTTCGTTGTTGATCGGATGATGCAGCAGCCTCAGCTTGCGGTACATTTGCTGGACGGCTTCGTGATCGATCACACTATCTGTGCTCAGTGCGAGCGTTTGTTCCTGATCAGCCTGTAGAAGCTTTGCGTAACCTTGGATCCATTTAGGAAACCATGTGCGATCGGCATCTCTCAGATCGATGACCTTCACGGCCCGCAAAACGTCTTTGACCGACATTGCTGCGACTCCGGTGGCCACGGTCGGAACCAGTTTTGGCGATGACTTCAAGCCTCCATGCAACGGCTAGTGAGCCGCCGCAATTTGTAAGATTGATTGCCAACAAGGCTGTGTCCCTCCTGCAAAGCCAGTACAACTAGGGGGCAGCAGATATTCCTCGGTTCAACTGCGGAATACCTGCCCTATAACCATTATCCTCGGTCGAACCGGGGAGAATTCATAGTTCGTCCGCAAACCATGATGACATCTACATCAACCGATGACGGCTTTCCCATCCGTTGCGAGATTTGCGGTAATTCGTCCATCGTCAATGTATCGAGACCACCGGGCGACTCGGTCTGTCCGGCGTGCGGGTGTTTCCTCTGGGTGACCGCCCTCGCTGAAGTCACAAGCCAAAAGTCTTTTGTGCCAGATCTGCGTATCGCGCGGCTGGATGCGACCAATCGCGATGATTCACTTCGCGAAATCACGATGTTGATCGCCAATGAACTGCGTTGGACAATGGATCAACAGAATTCATTTGTTGATGCTTTGCTCAAACGAGAAGAACTGGGCTCAACTGGCATTGGTCGTGGATTCGCAGTTCCGCATGCGAAGATCGACTGGATCAATGATTGCTTCGCTGCGATGGCACTTGCTCCCGATGGCATTGCATTTAATGCGTTGGATGGCGAGCCGGTTCACACTATAATCACGATTGCTTCGCCCCAATCACGGCCTGGCGACCATCTTCGACTTCTGGAACGTGTGTCGCGTTCACTCCGTTGGGCGCGTCAATCGGCCGCGTAAAATGCCGACGAACCATCGCATGCAACGGGGGCGGCGGTGGTCAGTCGGTCTAGAAATCTTCGTCAACTCCCGCCGCCCCGTGATGCGGGTCGTTCGCCGAATCAACCCTAAGCAGATGGAGCCGTGAAGTTGCGAAGTGAATCCTTCAGCCTCTTGCTCTCACTTGTCGCCCTGCTTTGCATTCCCTGCGGAATTGTCATCGCGTCGTTTGCGATCCGACGACTACGCAACAATTCCGCAATTCCGTTCAAGGACGTTTTGGCAACGTGTGCGACCGCCGCCGGGATTACCATCGCAATCACGTTGGTCATCTCTCTCGTTCTCAAGGCCAGCGGCTTCTTCGATCAACAGTTCTATCGGCCCTCAGCACGCTCCTACGGTGCGCAAGCGGAGCTTGGGCTCGAACCAGAGGCCGTAAGCTTCGACAGCGCCGATGGCACGATGCTGCATGGATGGTTTCTTCATTCGGATGACGAGCCGCTAGGGACGGTGATCTGCTTTCATGGCAGCGACCGGAACATCACTCATACGACCCGAAACGTGCATTGGCTGACTCAACGCGGATTCAATGTGTTCGTTTTTGACTACCGCGGATACGGTCAGTCTGAGGGCACACCGGACCGCAAGGGGCTCGTCGAAGATTCAGTTGCGGCAATTGACTATGTGATGACTCGTTCAGACGTTCGACCTGACAGGATCATCCTGTACGGTCAGAGCATGGGAGGACAACTCGCCCTAAACGCGGCTTCGATTCGTAAAGACGCAGGTATTCGTTTGGTGATTGCCGAAGCGACTTATGCTCGCCAAAGCTACCACTTGAGCGATAAGCTTGGCCAGTTTGGTCCGCTTTGGCTCGTAAAATGGGGAGGTTGGTTGCTAACCAGCGACGAATATAGCGGCGAGGCGGCGATTGCCGACTTGCGGTCGACACCCGTATTGCTCGTTCACGGTAACTTAGACACCGGCGTCAGGCCCTACCATAGCGAACGACTCTTCGACGCCGCAGCAGGAGCTAAAGAAATCTGGAGGTATGAAGGGCTTGGACACCTGCAGATATTCAACGACGGACCGCAACAGGACCGGCTGGTTGAGTTCATGAAAAGACATTTCGCCCCCGTGTCCGACGTTGACGACAACGAAGCGGGGGGGTGAACTAACGCATGCGCGGTAGCGGCCGACTCGTGCGATCCATGATGGCTGCATCACTCCGGCCGCCCGTGATGCGGATCGTTCGCCAGCAAAAAACTTGGTGCCAATCCGTGGGCATTCCACCTTACGACAACAAAGAATACCGATTTCGCAATAGCGATGCGTCAGCACATGCAGGTCGCCAACGTGTCGCGTTACTGCTGGGACTACCGAACGCCCCAAACGACAATGTGCGTCGATTCTCGATGTGCTGCGGGCTTGCGATGCGATCGACGGCGGATCCAACCGTCATGGCAAATCGGAATTGAAACGGATCGTGTCGATGCTGACTCGGCTGATTCAACGAAGTCAAACCGCGGCCAAGGACGCATTCGAGTACGAGTACCGCGAGGCTGAGTACGAGTACGAGTAATAGCCAGAACAAATCGGTGAATGGGAGTTTGCGAGCCCGTCCGACCTGCTTATAAGCTGTCGATCAAAGGCGGTTAAACATCTTCAGGAACAACGTCCCGATATAATGGTAACTGTGGGCTTCTATGGCAAAGCCGGGTACCGCCAATACCCACGACCAAGCGACTAGCCCTTGCTCGCACGGGCTTGGTGTTCTGAGCCACCGATGAACACGGATCCGCACGGATCGGAATCAGCG
>JANSWS010000518.1 GCA_024743355.1 bacterium | reverse complement strand
ACTCGTTAGTTGTCTCACTTATGTTGGCACAGAGGGAAACTCGTGGAGAGTTTCGGTCATGAAGCCAGAGGCGAGGAGCGGGAAAGAAGTCGCTAGCGGCTAGTTGCTAGAGGCTAGAAAAGCCAAGGGAAAGGTAGACGCTGGATATTAGGCTTTGAGCTTCGGACATTGGTGTTTGGACATTGGTATTTGGATTCAAAATGCATGAAGGCCCGAAGGGCGGCAGGGGGCGTCCAGCCGCCGAGTCTGCCGGCCCTCCGGGCCTTTGTGGTAGGACAATGGAGTGCACCGGGGCTTGGCAGCCCCGGCAGTTGCCTTGCCAGCCTTTCAGGCTTGGGAGAGCGGAAGCCCGAGGCGTGAGGCGTGAGGCGTGAGGCGTGAGGCGAGGGAGAATAAGTCGCTAGCGGCTAGAAGCTAGAGGCTAGAAAAAGCCCGGGAGAGCAGTCCCGTAGCGAAACTCGTGGAGAGTTTCGGTCGACAAGCAGCCATGAAAGCCCATAGAACGCCAAGCCTCGGGCCCATCTCCATGGGGATCCAGGTTGTGCGGACATTCCGAGTAGAAGCGGTCCACTCTGGCCGGTACGGCGCTGCAAGAAGCCAGTGGCGAGAAGCGAGAAACGAGCGGCGAGAGAAGCCGGGACATCTGTTGGTAGCGAAACTCGTCAAGAGTTTCGGCCGACTAGCGGCAATGAAAGAGCAATATCTTGGCCTGAGTGTGGTACGGTTCTCCGAACCGTTCTTCCATGGGTGAAAAAAAGCCAGAAGGAGCCGGACTTCAAGTGCCAGGAACGGAGATGGTGAATTCGGTGGTCTTCTTTGGTTCCTTTTCCTGTCGTCGCTTCGCGACTGGGAACGAGGGTGGTGCTGTGTTCCTTGGACTAAAGTCCAAGGCTAATTCCTGTCGTGCGTTCCGCACTGGAAGAAGCCGGCTGGTTCAGGCGGCGATCTGCTGGCGGAAGAGTTGACGCTCGAGATCCAGGAATAGCGGCAGGAGCTCTCCGGAAGTGGGTCGGCAATCGGCATTAGGATCGAGCATGTGACGAGCAAGCGGCGAACGTTGGAACGTCTCCCCCACCAACTCGCAGAAGATCATTCCCAGCGCAAAGATGTCGGCTGACGAGGAGACTTCCAAACGCCCTTTCTGCCATTCGGGCGGCGCGTATGTGGAAATCATGCTAGCGGAATCAAATTCGTCGCCGATGGGCAGGCAGTTGGCGATTCGGTTGAGCCGGAGTCCGTTGTCCGCATCCACCAGCAAACAGTCAGGCCGCAGTCGATCGTGCGCGAATCCCAAGCGGTGCAGAGCGTGGACGGCCTCGAGCATCTGTCGTGCCATCCAAACCAGTACTGCGGTTGAAGGTGGCATGGATTGTGACAGGAACCAATCGTCCAGCTTTTCCGCCTGAACGATGGGTTGAATCATGATGGGATGGGCCGCATCAAGATCCCAATAGATACTCGGGATGACATGGCTAACAGGCAGTGTCGACGAAAGATAGGTTTCGCGTTCGAAGCGTTGTTGGTCCTCGGCAGCCTGCGAGATGAGAACCTTGGCCTGGGAATGCCTTGCATGCACTGCATCATGGCACGACCAATACTCGATCCCGTGCTGCTCGCCAAGGTAACTCTGGAAATACCAGCCTTGGACTTCGGGCTTGGAAGGTTCTGGCTGCACGTTGATTCCCGGTAGATATTGTGCTTGGTATCTCTCTCACGCTGACACGCTTAGCCACTGCGCAGTTGATCCACAAAGCGTTGGGCTTGTTGGATCCATAACTGTCGCTTTTCGCTGACGCGAAAGCGCCGATAAACGCTGCTTTCAAAACGCAAAGCTCGAAACGCTATGTTCAAAACGCTATGTTCAAAACGCTACTTTCGCGGAGCGAAAGGCGACTATCGGAGCGAACGGCGACTATCGGAGCGGCTTTCCTGTGGCGTTATCGCCGTACGGAGGATCCAGGCTGTTGCGCGAGAAAGCTTGCAACTTCCCCTTGCTTCATCCCAAACATGCGTTGGTTGTAGAGGGCCATGGCCCGCAATGCGTGACCGCGGGGCCCGATGGGCCAATTACGCTCGGGTTGGGCTCCCACGGTGTTAAGTAAAAATTCGAGCGAAGCCAGGATCTTTGGAGATCGCAGATGCTCGTCCGGAAGAGTGTAAATCAGCCACTCCAACATGTGCCCTGTCGTTTGCACTTTGCGCTCCACGTCCGGTTTGTTGCCGCGACCCTCGAACCACTCGGTGCTGAAACTGCCATCTGGATTCTGCAGCGACATGGTGTAAGCCACATAGTCACTCAGGTAACTTTCCGCCTTGGACCAGATCCCGGTCAGTGGCAAACCATCCTTTTGTCGTTCGATCAAGGCAAAGCTGATCGCCATCAGTCGGTGGGAGCCGCCGCAAGCGGCACCGTTGATCGGCTGGGCGAGTTCCTCGCGTAACAGCTTCTCGATATTCCACTGACCACCGCGACTATCTCTCCAGCGTTCTTCCGGCTGCAAGTAGTAAGACAAGCCAATCAGCTTGAAGGTCAGCTCCGAGCGTTCACGGCAAGTTGACATCTCATACCGCACCAAATCGTTGATGCTGAATTGTTGCGAGCCGATTTTGATTGGATAGTCGGCCTGGACTCGCGACTGAGCGAGTATCGCCAGAAACTGGCCTTCGTGTCCTTGGACTCCAGGACCCACGTTAGTACGAAAGCCGGTTCGAGTGGGTTGGAACATCCGCTGTCGGGCGCACACGCCGTTGTAGCACATCCAGCCAATCGCGTTGACACGACGATTTCCGGCCACGACCTCAGTCTCAACTCCAAAGGGCAAGGCAGCGTGCATCAAAGCCCAAGGGCCACGACGTACGACGGTCTCAGGATGGTTCAAATAGTATCCCAAGGTCTGATTGATACGTCGGTGAATCTCCAATTCGCGATTGGAAAACTCGGGCAATACCACTTCCGCCGGCCTCTGCGACTCGCGCTGATGGCGAGCGACAGGAGCGTCGTAGGGATGATCATCCTGTTCCACTTCGATGTCATCCGGCTGCGGCTCGGCTGGCGGTGAGTCTGCATCGGGAGCGCCCGGACATTCCTTGCCTGCTTCTTCGATGGGCCGCGCGTCGCTGTCTTCGATCCGCTGCAATTTTTTGGGCGGGCTTTCCTGGTCTTTATCGGGGATCGGGGAAAAGTCGAGTTCCGCGGACTTGACTTCTAACTTACTCTCCAGCTCAGCTGGCGCTTTGCGACTCGACTTCGAATCTTCCTCCGCTGCTACCGCATTATCATTGGACTCGGAGAAATTGGGAGCCAGTTGAAGGGTCGCTTCCAAAATGGACCAAGCGACCTTATTGGTCCGCTCAGAGGATTCCTCGGCAGCCTGCGGTGATGGCTGGTCAGCAGTTACGGCATCCGATTTTTGCACGGGTTGCGAGGTCAGAATTGCTGGCGTTTTGGATGCCTCATTCTGTGCCGGTGGTTTGGTTGTCGAGCCCTTTTGGTTCGGCTCGGCTTCTTTTGCTTTCGCAGCTTGTTGTGGGCTCGCGGGCGGCGAGACTGGTTTCGGAGCCGACTTTTCGTCAGCCGGTTTTTCGTCAGCTGACTTGGCGGCTTCCTTTTCCAGTTCAGGCGCACTGCCCACCAGTTCAAGTGGTGCTTCGTCGGCTGCCGGCGTTTTGGGTTGCTTGCCGTCTTCCGCGTTCAGCACCGCGGTTGAGAACGTGAGAGTGCTCAGGCTTAGCATTGCGATGGGCAACAATCCATAAAGCCTTGATGGTGCACGCTGCCGGTTCGGGGAGCTTAGCAAAGAATAACGTAGCATAGGGGCTGTATCGCTCGGGAAGGATTGCTGTGCAACGCGAACGCAGTGCTCGCACATGTTGAGGCCTCGTCGTGCAATGCTAGCAACCGGTCCTCAAAGTGCAGCGACAATTGCTGCATCGGCAAGCAACGCCCGTGGACTTAAGGAGTAACCTGACGAAGCCAGAAGCGAGAAAAAGGAAGAAGCTAGTTGCTAGTGGCTAGTTGCTAGAAAAGCCGCGAAGATATAAGAGGCGAGAGGCCAGAAAGAAGAAGCGGCTAGTTGCTAGAAAAGCGCGGATCAGGTTTCGGGTTTCGGGTTTCGGGTTTCGGGTTTCGGGTTTCGGGTTTCGGGTGTCGGGTGTCAGGTGTCAGGTGTCAGGTGTCAGGTGTCAGGTGTCAGGTGTCAGGTGTCAGGTGTCAGGTGTAAGGTGTAAGACTCAAGGGATCAGACATCGGATATCAGCTCTTAGGTCGAGCCTCTGGCTTCCGCTCTCCCAAGTCTGAAAGACTGATGAAGCCATTGCCGAGGCTGCCAAGCCTCGGTGCAGGCTACCTTCAATACCGGGAAGGCCTGGAGGGCCGGTAGAGTGGGAGGCTGGAAAGAACTCTGCCGACCCTCCGGGCCTTTGACTTTTCTGGATTATGCTTACCGGTTGCTCACGCAACCGGCAGAGGCAATGCCGGCATTTTATGCCTGGGTGCGGCGCCAGCCCCTTCGGCCTGAAAGGCCATCCACAAATCAGCCCAGGGCAAAGGCAATGCCGTATCCATCGCGTAGCGTACGTCAGGCATTGCCGCCGCCCTCTGTGCCAACATAAGTGAGACAACTAACGAGTTGTTTTGAATGTTGAGGGCACGGAGAGTTTTCATGACCGACACGACCGGAAAAAATTTCCAAAAAGATCCTGAAGTCGTTGAAAAGGCTGCCCGACGTCGATT
>JANSWS010000620.1 GCA_024743355.1 bacterium | reverse complement strand
GTAATTTGGCGTTCACTCGAAACCCTCCGTTGAGTCGGTAGATTGAAGTCTTGGTAACCTCCAATACACCCATAAAACGCCGAGGGTTTTCGAGTTTTTCTCTTTTTTCTAAATCAGGCGCTCGCTTGATTGAGGTCTAGTGACTCAAGATGTTCCAAACACGGCTATGGCGGTTTCAATCGACACGGGCGATGCAATCGCGCTGCACCCAAAAAACAAGAAGCCGATTGGGATTCGCCACGCCTACCTCGCGCTCAAACGGACGTACGGAAAAGACTTTGTAGACTCAGGGCCGCGTTACAGGCAACAGACGGTTCAAGGCAACAAGATCGTCCTTCAATTCGATTCGGTCGGCAGCGGGATGATGCCCGCCCGTCTCGGCAAGCTCGATGCATTCGCCATTTCGAGTAATAATCAAGTGTGGCATTGGGCCGATGCGGTGATCAAGGGCAACACAATCGTCGTTTCATCTGCAGAGGTGAGTGATCCCGTGGCTGTGCGTTACGCATGGGGTATGAATCCGTCGCAACGGAACCTCCTTTACAACCAGGAAGGGCTCCCCGCCTCGCCGTTTCGCACCGACGATTGGCCGCTCTTTGATCCAGAGGCTGAGATTGTCACCGTGGTCAAACCAGCCAAATCGGAAACCAAGATCAGCATCGATTGGGAACGTCCGAAGATGTACCAGTGAGTTGTCTCGGCAAAAGAATGTGTGTTGATATGCTCTGTCGATCGATCGTGATCATGCTACTGCTTGGTGCGAGTTCAGCTAGCGCCCAACGTCAACTGTTTGATCTTTACGAGCCAAACATATTCGAGGGGATGCCTGTTCGCGTGATGAAACCGCTGGGCTTCGATGCGAACGAGAAGTATCCGGTCTTCGTTTCGCTACATGGCGCAGGTGGCAGAGGCACAGACAACCGGAAGCAGCTCAAGGACTGGAATCGGCAATTGGCTCAGCAACGGCGAAGGAAAGACTTTCCCTGCTACGTAATAGCACCACAGACTGCCGAGTTGTGGGATTCCGACGACCTGAAGAACGTCAAGGCACTGATCGCACAGCTGCCATCGGTGGACATGAATCGAATTTACGTGATGGGACATTCGATGGGAGGGCACGGTACGTACATCTTCATTCAGCTCGACCCCGAATACTTCGCGGCAGCCGCACCATCAGCGGGCAGCGGCCTGAGAAGAACGGAAGACTTCATCGATCCATCGAAGATCAAGAACGTGCCGATCTGGGCGTTTCATGGGGATAAAGATGGTGTTTGCCCCATCGAGAAAGACCAGGAAGTATTCGATGAAATGAAACTTCTGAACGGCAACATGAAGCTGACCATTTGGAAGGGTGACAATCATGGAGTATCGGGCAAGATGATCATTGGAGCTGACAACGGGGTGACTCATTTGAGCAGCGAACGCTGTGACGAAGAGCCGGACTTTATGACATGGCTGTTTTCGCAGTCACGAGCTAAGAGCAACTCTGGCGTGAGTTCGTCCGCTGAGTGGAGGAAACATATCGTCGTGTCGGATGCGACAAGCATGATTAACTCGGCAGTTTCCAATGACTTCGACAATGATGGATCGATCGACATTCTCTCGTCCTACGACGGACGGGTCGTCTTACTGAAAGGGCCAGACTGGAATCCGCACACCATTCATGTGTTTGGCGAGGGTCGTTCACGGAACAAGCTGCGAACCAACTGCATTCACAGTTGCTTGATGGATGTTGACGGCGACAGAGACCTCGATTTTTGCGGTTCGAACAACACCGTATTCTGGCTTGAATGTCCAAGTAATCCATTCGCCAACAACCCGTGGAAATATCGCACCGTTGATGATGAGATTCTCGGCACGCATTGTCTGATTACAGGCGATGTCAATCAGGACAGCCGCCTCGATCTGATCGCAAACTCGGGTCGTCCCGAGGGGAAAACGGAGATACCGGATTCGCTAACGTGGCTTGAAGTCCCACAAAACCCTCACGCGTCAGAGAGCTGGGTTCGGCATGTCTTTGCTGATCGCGACGCACCCGGCGGTTCGCAGTACACCGGGATAGCTGACATCAACAAAGACGGTCGTCCTGACATCTGTTGTGCGGCCAAAGGCGGCGAGGGATTTCCTGGTGGTGAATGGTTTGCCTGGTGGGAACAACCGGCCAATGCTACAGACCGCTGGAAGAAGCATGTGCTGTCTGCATACCAGCCAGGGGCAACGAACATTCATCCAGTCCATGTGGATCAGGACCAGCACATCGACTTTGTCGCCACTCGGGGACACGGCCAGGGTGTCCTTTGGTTCAAAGGACCAGACTTCGACGCATTCGAAATTGATTCGGGCATCCATGGTCCCCACTGTCTCGCGACCGTTGATTTGGATAGCGATGGCGACACTGATATCGCCACTTGCGGTCGCGACGTCGATGGCGTAGCGGTCTGGTATGAGAACCTGGGCGACGCGCAATTCACCAGACATCTCATTGGCGAGGATCAGGGCGCGTACGACATCCGCGCCACCGACATGGATGGAGACTACGATCTCGACCTTCTGATCGCAGGCCATACCAGCCGAAACATCGTATGGTATGAGAATCCGACCAATTCACAGTAAGTGAGAACGATGAAACAGCCCTGATCCATACTCTTACGCGCTACAACAAATGCAGTTCAGACTGACTGCTTTCAGTTAAACTAGAAGCGCACTTGACGGATTGCAGAGGAACTACTTGATGAAGATGTGGATCACTTGCGTTCTCTTGATGGCTGCGGTCGTTAGCAGTGTCCAGTACTCGCGGGCAGATGCGGAAGAGAGACCAAATATTCTGCTCATTCTGGCTGATGATGTCGGCCGGGAGGTGCTGGAGTGCTATGGCGGCTCGTCGTATGAGACTCCGAACCTCAATCAACTTGCTGCCAGTGGCGCGATGCTTGAGCACTGCTACGCCATGCCGGTCTGTCATCCGACTCGCGTCACCCTCATGACCGG
>JANSWS010000280.1 GCA_024743355.1 bacterium | reverse complement strand
TCGCATATGCGGCCAGCAAAGCGGCTGTTAACGCAATGACCAAGTCATTTGCCAGATCGCTCGCTCCCAAGATTCGCGTGAATGCGGTGCTACCTGGGCCCATCGATTCCCGCTGGATACGACAAGGCAGCAACAACTGGGACCTGACGGAAATGACTGCCTCTTTCCCCATTCCGCGTCCCTCAACGCCTGATGAAATTGCCGACGGCGTTCTGTTCCTGGCGACCGGCAGCGCCATGACCACCGGACAACTACTCGTCATCGACGGTGGACAGACACTTTAGTGCGAAAAGGTGGCAGGACGTTTCAGGTACCTTGGGGCAATTTGGGTGCGCATTGCCGGCCCAGTTGGATGTGATTTCGAGAATACGCAGCGGACACCGGCTTGCTTAGGGAATGAAGGTGGTGAACTCGGGCAGAGCTTTCTTGCTCAGGTTGGGTACCTGACAATCATCCGCGGCTACTCCTACGACCAAAAGAAGAAATGGTCGTTCATTATCAGGCCGCTGCAGAATTTGATTCAAGAAACGCATGGGACTGGGTGTGTGTGTCAACGTACCCAGCCCACAGTCATTGAGGGCTGCGATGAGTATCCCTGTGGCGATACCCACCGACTCGTTGACGTAATAGTGCTTGCGGCGTTCACCATCGGAATCCTGCCCAAAAGTCCTGGCAAAAATAGCGATCAACCACGGGGCCGACTCCAGAAAGGGTTTTTGGTGCGTGGTTCCCATGGGAGCAACGGCCTGCAACCACTCCTGTGGGGCGCGCCCGTGGTAGAACTGGTACTCCTCGCCCTCCGCGGCCACACGAATTCGGCTCTTGGTTTCCGGATCGCCAATTGCGACAAAATGCCATGGCTGTTGATTGGCCCCGCTGGGGGCTGTTCCGGCGGCTCGCAGGCAATTCTCAATCACGCTACGGGGAACGGCTTCCGAGGAAAAATGCCGCACCGAGCGACGGAGGCGAACCTGCTGGAGAAACTGTTCGGCTCGGGCCTCCATTTCCTGGGAACTGAGACGGGGACGCCCATAGGCAATCCAGCTGTCCGGTGATTGATGACTCATGAAAATTGCCTTTCCGGTAATTGCCCCTACACTTGAGCGTTCATGGTAGAGTCACATTGGCCGTTACGATATAATTTCTTGCGACCGGCTGAGAGCTTTCAGAGTTTAAATGCGAAGGCTCGAATGATGCTGCTGTTGAAGGCAGTTGCAGTCCGATTCCCCTGAATACCCACCTGACCCACCATTGAATTCCCGCCTTAGATCAATGGTCACGGAGACTTCATCGTCGAGGAAAATTATGAGAAGAAAATGGCTTCTTGGCTTATCACTTTGTGCCTGTGTGGGCATCGTTGGCATGAGGGGCGCTCGTGCCGAAACTTCGGTCCAGCTGGGCGACCCCGGGCTGACTGCCGGCATCCCCGGAGAGGGCCCGCTAACGATGCAACAAGTCCAAGCGTGGTTGAGCGATCCATCGAATCACGATCCGTTGAGCGCCCAGCTTCCGAGCGGACTGTCGATCGGAAAGGACCAACTCTTCGTTCCCGAAGACAACCCAATGACCAAGGCGAAAGTCGAACTGGGGCGTCAGCTGTACTTTGATCGACGACTGAGCAGTGATGCCACGGTAAGCTGCGCCGATTGCCACCACCCAGATTTTGGCTACGCCAAAGACACTCAGTTTGGTGTTGGCGTGGATGACCAAACGGGAAATCGCAATTCACCGGTGGCATACAACAGGATACTTAGCAAAGAACAATTCTGGGACGGACGGGCAGCAACGCTGGAAGATCAAGCGGTGGGTCCAATTGCCAATCCAATTGAAATGGGCAATACCCACGAGGTTGTGGTCAAGTTCTTGTCGGACCATCCCATCTATCGAGTCCAGTTTGAGAAAGTCTTCGGACGTGCACCCAACATTGATGACGTGGGCCGAGCCATCGCGACTTTTGAACGGGCTCTGGTCACTGGAGACAGCGCCTACGATTTGAACGAGCCGGTTGCCAAAATGGAGAAGCTGATTCTGGCTGAGTTCGACGACATCGAAGAAGCCAAGGAAGAAGAACCAGAACTGTACGAACAGCTCATGGAACTGCGGGAAGCCGCCGCGGCGAAGCCGATGAGTGAATCCGCTAAACGTGGCCAAGCCTTGTTTTTCGGTGAGAAGGCAAATTGCACTGCCTGTCATGTGGGAGCCAATTTCTCCGACGAGAAGTATCACAACATTGGCGTCGGCATGGAGGCGGAGAAACCTGACCTGGGGCGTTTTGAAGTGACAGGTGAAGAAAAGGACAAGGGGGCCTTCAAGACGCCGACGGTTCGCAATGTCGCCATGACAGCGCCCTACATGCACGATGGCAGTCAGAAGACACTGCGAGAAGTTGTCGAATGGTACGCCAAGGGCGGGCATCCCAATCCTTATCTGAGCGACAAAATCAAAAAATTTGAGGCCACGGATCAAGAGATCGACGATCTAGTCGCATTCATGGAGGCTCTGACCGGCGATCTGCCTCAAGTCGAAACGGGTCGTTTGCCTGAGCCACTGCACGACTAGTAGCTCGCATTCCCGCATCCAGAACCATCGAGCCATTGCTTCGGCAATGGCTTTTTTTGCGCCCCTTGCCGGGTTTCGTTGCCGTATTTGTTGCCAATCGGGGCTAGTTGCCGAAGCCCGTGGGAAACGGAGGCTGCGACGCTACAACGAGCCTCGGCTGTTTACCCTATTTTGAGGAATGCGTCGACGCATGCGAAACTTTTTCAGACCGGCAGGGTTTTCGAGCAAAGTTGGATTTTCCGTTTGCATGGATGCAATCCGCGTCCCGGTGGGCTATGTTGACCATTGCGGATTCGACCACTGCCGAACTGACGACCGTGGGAGCCGACCACTGTGGACTTGGCCACTGCACAGCACGTCTGCTCCGCCATCGAGGATTCAAAGTATGGAACAGCCTTGCTCTGGCCATGATCGTAGACGGTTGAGCGTACACCATTGATCATACACCATTGACGGGGCTTCCCTTTCCGCTCGGTAACACTGATCTAACGCTTGCCACAGTGGAGCCGACGAACGCCAACCAGCCATTCGCAATCACGATGCGAGCGATAGTCCGGAAAATTCGACGCGGGATTACTCGTTATATGGAACGCTAATGCTTGAGCGCAGCTGCAACCGTCGAGCAACCGAGAAATTGATTTCAGGTCCGTCCCTTGGGAATAGCGACTATTGTCGAGGGAGACTTCGACAACATAAGCATTCTCTCCTGACGACTTTCAAGCCTTTGTCAGCGTTATGCTTAGCGTGCTTAATTTTCGGCTGGATGGGGCCGAGCTTCGCATCCAATTTTTCTGAGGCCAGGGATCATTATTTCGCCGGTGATTACGACGCCTGTATCGCCCTGACCCGCGAACAGGTCGACAAGGGGATCTGGAACGATGTCTGGTCCAAGCAACTGTTGGCGGCGCTGCTGACAACCGGTCGTTACGAAGAAGCGCTCGAAGTTTACGAGAACGTCAAGACGAAATTCTCCAACAGTATTCCATTGCGGATGCTGGGAATCGAGGCCTATCGTTTCAATGGCCGGGCGGCGGAAGGCAAACAGCTCCTTGATGCAATACCGGAGCTCGTACAAAGTGCGCCTTGGCGATATTCGGATCGCGATAACCTGCTGGCGATTGGCAGGTTTCTGCTCAATGAAGGAATCGACGCGCGACGGGTCCTGGAAAGCTACTACGATCGGATTTTGAAAAGCGATCCAAAATTTGTCGATGCGTACGTTGCCGTTGGCGAACTGGCCTTGGAAAAGGCCGATTATCAAGAGGCGGTGAACAGCCTGCAGCAGGCCCTCGAGCTTCAGCCCCAGAACCCTGATATTCATTACTTGCTGGCCCGCGCCTGGGAACCTTCGGATTCGGAGAAGGCAACCAAGCAGCTTAACGCCGCGCTAGAAATCAATCCATCGCATCCGGACAGTCTGCTTCTGAATACTCAAAACTTGATCGATTCGGAACGCTACGACGAAGCGGAACAAGTCTTGGAGCAGCTGTTTGAAGTCAACCCGCATCATCCACAAGGCTGGGCCTTGAAAGCCGCCATCGCGCATCTACAAGGTGAGTATGCCCAGGAAGGCGAATTCCGAGGTCGTGGATTGAAGCTGTGGAACACCAACCCGCAGGTCGACTTTCTAATTGGCAAAATGCTCAGCAAGCATTATCGATTTGCCGAAGGAGTCACTTATCAGCGGCGATCACTGAAGTTGGATCCGACCTATTCACCAGCCAAGTTTCAATTGGCTCAGGATCTACTGAGAGTGGGTCAGGACGACGAAGGATGGTCGATTGTGGACCAAGTCGCAGTGGCTGACAAATACAACGTGGTCGCGTTTAACCTAAAGACCCTGCAAGAACGTTTGGGGCAGTTTACAACAATCGAAGTCCCCGGATTCATCGTCCGCATGGACGCTCGAGAAGCGTCTACCTATGGGCAGCGGGTTCTCGATTTACTGCAACAGGCCCGACAAACACTACCGCAGAAGTACGCGGTGGAATTGACGCAGCCTACGACCGTGGAGATTTTTCCCCAGCAAAGCGATTTTGCCATCCGCACTTTTGGACTGCCCGGCGGTGCGGGATATTTAGGTGTTTGCTTCGGTTCCTTGATAACCGCCAATAGCCCAGCTTCCCAAGGCGAGTCGCCTTCGAACTGGGAGAGCGTTCTGTGGCACGAGTATTGTCACGTAGTGACGCTCAATAAAACGAAAAATCGAATGCCGCGTTGGTTAAGCGAAGGCATTTCTGTTTACGAAGAGATCGAGAAGGACTCCAGTTGGGGCCAGACGATGACGCCCCAGTACAAACAGATGCTGCTGGGGGAAGACTTTGTCCCGCTTTCGCAACTCAGCGGAGCCTTCTTGACTCCCAAGAGTCCGCTGCATTTGCAGTTTGCATATTTCGAATCCTCACTCGCCGTGCGTTACCTGATTGATCAACACGGCCTGCCGCTGCTGCTCAAATTGCTGGACGATCTCGGGATGGGCGTAACCATCGAGGAGGCCTTTAGTCGCCGCTACGGAGACGCGCAGGCGCTGGACGCTGATTTTGAGAAGTACGTCCAAGATGCTGCCAACCAATACTTGCCGGAAACAAGCTTCGCCCGCGACGCGATTCCGCCTAACGCCACGCCGGTAGAACTGCAAAAGTTTCTGCAGGAGCAGCCAGGCAACTACTTTGCTCAAAGGCAGGTGGTCGAACAACTGATCCGAGCCGAAAACTGGAAGCAAGCTCAGGTCGAAGTCGAGCGACTGCTGGAATTGTTCCCTGCGGATACCGACCCTGGAGGCGGGCTGGAATTGTCAGCACGCATTGCCCGAGAATTGGGCGATCGCGAGGGCGAATTAGAAGCGTTGGAGACCATTTGTGAACTCTCGGCCGATCATCTTCCCGCGTTGAACCGACTGTTGGAATTATCACGCGAGTCTCAGAATTGGTCGTCATTGCAGACCTATGCAAACAAGATGATCGCTGTCCAGCCGTTGATCGCAGCCGGCCATGAAGCCTTAGCACAGGCCTCCAAAGCCTTGGGAACGCCCAGTCAAGGCATCGATTCGCTGAGAGCGCTGCAACAGCTGGAGCCCTTGGATCCGGCCGCACTGCATTATGAGCTGGCCGCCAGTCTGGTCGACGCGGGACGTCTGGAAGAGGCCCGCATTGAGGCACTGAAAGCTTTGGAGTTCACGCCCAGGTATCGCGAGGCGCAACTTTTGCTAGTGTCCATTCGCGAACATCTCGACCAAGCAACGGCGGAAAAGGAAGAGGCGGAAAAGGAGGCAGCAGAAAGCGCAACGGAGGAAGCCCAGCAGGTCGACGAAGCGAGCTCCCTTGAGGCGGCAGTCCCCGATACGGTCGCCGAGGAATCCAAGCTCCCATTCATGCCGGATTAATATGGGCTGTACAACCTGGATAGAAAAGCAAATGGCAGTAACCTGTCGCGGGAATGGCGGAGCATCCCGAGAATCTAGAATCACAAGCCGTATACAATGATGGATATAAGGTTGAGATGGCAGTGAGATTGAGTTCGTTTTGAAAGCGATGGTTCAACGCGGATCCGACTCGAACTAAGTAATGAGGCAATGCATGGTTGGCAACAGATTCAAGACGCAATGGATGATCTTTTTATTGTGCTTCTTGAGCACTTCGGTGGTGCTTGCCATGCAGTGGGGCAGGAGGGGCAATCGCCGCTCCTCTGACGACCGTGCAGGAGTTCCACGTTGGGAAACCACTCCCGCCTTTCCCAAAGACATGTTTACCTTTGCACGCGTCCGCTATAGCGACGGCTACGGGGGCTACGGTTATGGTGGCTATGGGCGCAAATGGGCGACGGACTTTCCAGACAGCGACCTTAACTTCTCCTTGCGCCTGCAACAATTGACGGCGTTGAAAGTCAATCCGGACCCTGTGGTCGTCGACCTTACCGACCCGTCTCTGTTTGACTATCCCTTCTTGTACATGATCGAACCGGGAAACCTGATGTTCGGCGAAGAAGAAGTAGTTGCCTTGCGCAAATATCTCACCAACGGCGGCTTTATGATGGTCGATGACTTTTGGGGTGAAGATGAATGGTGGAATTTTTATCGAGAGATGAAGCGTGTATTTCCTGACCGCGAGCCCCAAGAAGTTCCTTTAAGCCATGAGATCTTCCAATGCGTATACCCGCTCAAAGAAAAGCCCCAAGTCCCGTCGATCCATGCCTTCTATGGGGGCAATCGGTACGAATACCGTCGCGGCGACACTAGCCAGGCCAATTACCAAGCCTTCTCGGATGACGAAGGCAGGATCATGGTTTTTATCTGCCACAACACGGATTTAGGCGATGGCTGGGAGCGTGAAGGTGAGAATCACGAATACTTCCAAGAGTACGCGGTGAAAAAATCTTATCCTTTGGGCATCAATATCGTGACCTATGCAATGACCCATTAGTGGCCAACACGACGCGGTATCCGCAAGTCTTTTTAGCAAGTGATGCTCTCATGGATTTCCTGTGAGAGCCGAGAATCGATGGCAAGAAATCAGGAAGTAGACGCGTGAGCATTGAGATCACATCCGAAGAGCAAGAGCAGCAGGTTGTAGAGCACTTGCGAGCTAGCCGAGAACGGATTGACCAGGAATTGTCCAAAACAATTGTGGGCCAAAAGGATGTGGTGCAGCAGTTGTTGATCAGCTTGCTTGGCGGCGGCCATTGCTTGATCACGGGCGCACCGGGGCTGGCCAAGACACTTCTAGTGCGCAGTGTGGCCCAAATATTTCACTTGCAGTTTCAGAGAATTCAGTTCACGCCCGACTTGATGCCCTCGGACATCACCGGTACCGAGATCCTCGAACAGCGCGATGATGGCGGCCGCGAGATGCAGTTTGTGAAGGGTCCGATTTTCGCAAACGTTATTCTAGCCGACGAAATCAATCGAACACCTCCCAAGACTCAGGCGGCTTTATTGGAGGCCATGCAAGAGCATCAGGTTACGGTGGCCGGAAAGCGCTATGTCTTGGAAGAACCATTCTTCGTGTTGGCCACACAAAACCCCATCGAGATGGAGGGCACTTACCCACTTCCGGAAGCTCAACTTGATCGGTTTATGTTCAACGTGCTCATTGACTACCTGCCGCATGAGCAGGAGTTGGATGTGGTGCTGCAAACCACCGCCAGGCGACCGGATCCCATTGAACAGCTCTTCAGCGGAGAAGATGTGCTTCGATTCCAAGAAGTTGTGCGTCGAGTTCCAATCGCTCGTGAGATCGCGGACTATGCCGTGCGTCTGGTCGAAGCCAGTCGTCCTGGCCGCGAGCGGGCCATTGCATTTGTGAATGAATGGGTGAGTTGGGGGGCTGGTCTGCGGGCCGCTCAAACTCTGGTGTTGGGCGCAAAGGCCAGAGCCTTGCTGGAGGGGCGCTCCCACGTCACGTCGGATGACATCAGGGCTTTGGCGGCTCCCACACTTCGGCATCGCGTTCTGCTGAATTACAAGGCGGAAGCTGAAGGGGTCACCATTGAGGATTGCGTGGGAGAACTACTCTCTCACGTAAAGGCCTAGCAAGCGTGGCTGCAAGTGCTCGAACATAAGGTTCAACAAGCGTGCCTCGCTAATTTTCAGAATACTAATTGGGCAGTGCCACATTCGATTAGCCGTATGGGCGTTAGCCCCGGTTTTCGAAGGACTTAGTCACCACTTAGCCAAAAATCGTGTTATCAAGGTTGACCAAGGAATAGCCAGGAGCTTTATCGAAAGTGGCGTTGTCCAGCGAATTCGAGCTGTATTTTCATTCCCCGAGTAAAGTCTCGCCGCTGCGGAAACGGACTTACTGATTTATACCACCGTTTG
Organism: bacterium; assembly: GCA_024743355.1. Classification (GTDB taxonomy): domain Bacteria; phylum Planctomycetota; class Planctomycetia; order Pirellulales; family Pirellulaceae; genus Aureliella. Next base: position 2,322 of record JANSWS010000280.1, on the reverse strand, counting down.
GAATTGCAATTCTCGTGTCTAGCCTAGCATCCAACGCGACTCGTGAGCCCCGGCAACGCTGGTTCATCGACCCCGTCGCCATCATGCAGATCAAGAATCTGACTCTGCGAGCGAAGACGGTCGTGGAAGGCTTTACCAGCGGCTTGCACCGCAGTCCGCTGCATGGGTTTTCGGTCGAGTTTTCTCAGTACCGTCCCTACGTGCTCGGTGACGACCCACGCAATCTGGATTGGAAGCTCCTAGCCCGCACCGATCGTTGCTACGTGAAGCAATACGAAGACGAAACCAACCGTCTCTGCTACCTGGCCATCGACCAGAGCCGCTCCATGGACTATGGCACGTTGGGCTTCACCAAGGCGGAGTATGCGAGAACCCTAGCTGCGACGCTGGCCTACTATCTCAATAACCAGCGTGATGCCGTCGGTGTGCTGACTTGTGGTACTTCCCAGCAGGAATATCTGCCCCCAAAACACCGACACGGTCACTTGCAACAAATCATGCGGCTGCTGGAGCAAGAGAGTAGCGGCATCGATTCCGATTTAACCGCGGCTCTATCGCAGCTGGCCGGTCTCTCACGCAGGCGGGGCCTGGTCGTGCTTATCTCTGATTTGCTGACCGAGCCCGAATCTCTCTATCAGCCGCTGGGATACTTGCGAGGTCGTGGACACGAGTTGATGGTGATTCGTGTTTTGGATCCCAGTGAAATTGAATTCAATTTAGACAAGAGCTCCATGCTGCAAGATCTCGAAACGGGGCGAGAAATCTATGTGGATCCCAAGTCGATCGCCAGCGAGTACCGCCAACGCTTTGAAGTGCATGAGCAGCAGTTAATTGACATCTGCCATCGCCGCGGGGCACGTTACGTGACCATGACCATCGACCAGCCCTTGGATGTGGCCCTATTGGAGCTGATTAGCCAGTCCCAATCGCTTTCCAGCAAGCAGGCTTCGCGGAAGTCGAATCAGAAGATCGGTTCCGCTGTTCGCGCGGCCGTCAGGACGGGGAGGTAGCTATGGGAATGCTGGCTCCGCTGTACGCGCTGGCAGCTTTGGCGGTCGTGGGTCCGATCGTATTTCACTTGATTCGTCGGCAGCCGCAAGGCCAGCAGAAATTCAGTTCGCTGATGTTCTTGCGGCCTTCACCTCCCAAGCTAACGCGCCGCAGCCGGCTCGATCATTGGTTGCTTCTAGCGCTGCGCATGATCGCCCTGGCCTTGATCGCATTCGCCTTTGCACGACCTTATTTTCGAGAACGCAGTTTGCTTGACATTGATCTTTCTGGCCGAAATGTCGTGCTGCTGTTGGATACTAGCGCCAGTATGCGGCGGCCGGACGTATGGCAGAAGGCCCAAGAAGCCATTCAGCAGGTCATCGACTCGTTAGCGAACAATGACCATCTATCGCTGTACGCCATTGACGACAGCTTACGTCCCATCGTTGCAGTGGAAGATTCGTACCGTATGGAGGCACAGACCGCGCAACAAGCGGTGCGTACGGCTGCCGCGGACCTCGAGCCAAGCTGGCAGAGTACCGAGTTGGCCGCTGGTTTGACCGGACTGGCGGACACGTTGAATGCTGCCACGGTTTCCGGTCCGCTTTCGCCGGGTATGACCAGCGAAATTGTCTTGGTGACGGACTTGCATACCAACTCGGGTATTGAACCCTTGCAAGGATATCCCTGGCCGGAGAACGTACAGCTGGATGTCCGAAGAATCCAGCCCGAGACACCTGGAAACGCCCGTCCCAGTTGGATGCCCCAAGCGGATGACGCCGATGACGATCGAATCCGCATCCGCATTGAGAACAATCAGCAATCCGAACAACAGACTTTCCAACTCGCCTGGGCCAATGCGGATGGAATCGAGGAAGGCGGGGCCACGCGAGTACAAGTTCCGGCGGGGCAGGTGCGGGTGGTACCCATGGCTGGCAATTCTCGCGGCTCGGATCGGATACGTCTGATCGGTGATGCTTGGGAGGCGGACAATGACGTGATCATGGTTCGCACCGAACCCTTGCGACAAACGATTCTGTATGTGGGGCGTAGCGAGGCGGAAGCTGAGGACGATCCGGCCTACTTCCTCACCAAGGCCCCCATCAACTCGTCCGATGTCGAACGCCAGATTGTCTTCCTGGAAGAAAACGATTTGCCAACAGCCCTGGAAGACTCGCAAGTGGCCGCCGTGATCATCGAACCTGGCTTCGGCTTGGCTCAACATGCACAGAGACTGCGGCAATTCGTGGCGTCGGGCGGTACTGTGATGGTGAATCTGGCGCGGCCACTGGCCACCGAAGCGTTGCAGGAAGAAACAACCGCATTTCTGCG
>JANSWS010000364.1 GCA_024743355.1 bacterium | reverse complement strand
TCCTCAATTCGCGCTGGACATCGTCTCGCTTTACGCGGAAGGGGACGGTCAGGATCGAACGGAATTTGGTGGCTCGGACGCTTGGGAACTCTATGTGAAACTCTTCATATTACCCACCCCAACGACTCCGCCTGTGTTTCAAAGATTCCCCGATCCCGACGAAGCCAATGCGTTCACGGATTTCGAAGAATCGGGAACCACCGTAACCGATTTCGGAGCCCCCGTTCCATTAGCGACTGGCGCGCCCACTACGATTATCGTCGAACTTTGGGAAGAAGACGCTCTGGCAAGCGACGATTTATTGGGGCAAATCATCATTGATTTCAACGACAATCTCACCAACAGGAGATTCACCGTCAATGTACGAGATGATGACGAAATTGTCGGCTTCGCCACACTCAGAGTGGGCGTGATCAACCAAGCACCGCCACCTGACGCAACTCCCACTACGGAATCAGTCGTTCTGTTTGGTGCTCCCTCTCCAGGCCCCGGTATCAATTCCGGTGTTCAGCGCGATTACAGCCGTGCCTCACTCGATCACATCTCAACAAGTCCCACATCCAGCGACTTCTATGGCGCCCATACGGCCGCTGATGAGCTAACTCGATTCTTTGGATCGAATTCGCGAAAAGCGATCAGCGACGGAAGCACCCAGTCGTCATTCTCATTGCCCGCGCAGCCGGGAATGGATGACGTTGAGACCGTGGTGAGTCTCGATGGAGAACACGTTTACGCAACCAGCGGCCGCTATGGAACGATTTCGGTTTACAGCCGCAACGCGAGTACTGGAGAGGTAGGTTCCAGCCCCATTCAAGTGATTGATGCCGGCCTTTTGCCCGGAGCCTCGCTGGCGATGACTCAAGCCAGCAACATCTTGCAGAACTCCGATCCACAGTTCCTGTACGTTGCGAATCCCGCTGCGGATTCCATCTATGTCTACCGACGTCAACCTTCGCAAGCAGCGAATTATGGGGAGTTGACTCTGATCCAGGTCGTTACGGATGGTCTGAACGGAGTCGACGGCATCGCCGGAGTCAGCGATTTGAAGTTGACCGATCGAAACAACCAACCCCAACTTTTTGCGGCCGGCAAAGACGATGATGCTATTGCCGTGTTTAGCGTGAACCAGCAAACGGGATTGCTCAGCTTTCAGAGTTCCCAAACACACCCCGACCTGGATGGGCCGTCACAGTTGGTGCTGGCCGGTCGAGCCGAAGCGTCAGGCTCCCCTTCTGTCCCGGTCAATCTGATGGTCATTACGGAGGAAAACAACAAGCTGGTGGTGTTTGACCGCTCTTTCGATGGCAGTCTGACACACCTGCAATCCTTTAGCGATGTGGCCGATCCGTCTGCGATTGTCACCAGCAGCAGGCCATTGACTCCAAGAATCGATCTCAAAGACACGGTTTTCGTCGCCAGTGCGTCTGACAGCTCGATTGCTGTCTACGAGCGTGATGCATTCATAAGCGGTCAACTGGAATTGGTTCAGGTCTTGCGAGAAGGCCGAGATGGCGTTCGCGGCATTCAGGGCGTGCGCGAGCTCGCGTTTCATCCCGGTAACCAGCGAGACTTTTTGTACGCCGGGGATGGGCAGGAATCCTTGGCCGTATTCCGAATTGCGCAAGACGAGCTGATTCAATTGCAGCGACTGCGGGACGGCACGGCAGGCGTAACCGGCATATCTAACGTCACGGGCCTGACCGTGGTCGACGGAGATCTCATTGTTGGCAGCGGTGGTCCGACTGCCGGCGGTCCAGGCGGCTTCAGCGTATTGAGTGCAAGCTTGATTTCACCCTCTGCGATCCCCAACGACTATGTTGTGGAATATGCAGCCATGGAAGCACTGATTGTCCAGTCGGGTCCGGACAATGACTTGGTGCACGCCGGTGAAGTCGAAATCCCCTTTATGCTCAACACAGGTGCGGGAGCCGACCTGGTCACCATTCGCAACACGCCCGCTGGAACCGCTGGTTCCCCCATGGCGACCAGCATCTCTTTGGGCAGCGACAACGATGAATTAAATCTGCTGAGTGTATCGTCCTACTCAACCACTATCGTCAATGCGGAAGATGGTCGGGATAGCTTGCGACTCTTTGCGACGGAACCCAATAGCGCGGCAACGCTCGACGGCGGACTCGGTGGCGACACTTTCGAGATTACGGGCCGACGACTTGAGAGCAATGTTACCGTTCGTGGGCAGGACCCTGGCGTTCCGGCTGCCGATGGCAACCACGACGTGCTCTGCTTTGATCCTCGCAGCCCCGGGGTGAGCAATCCGACAACCGATCCTGAGACTCCAACTAGGGGCGATGGATCCATCAAGATTTCAGCCGCAGACTTTGGCGTCAACTACACCTCCATCGAAGCATTCTGTTCGGACTTTGCAGCTCCTTTGGCGTCGATCCAACCTGTAGCTTCGATCATAGAAGGGCAGGGGGTTACTTTCGACGCTCGGCAGACGCTGGTTTCTCCAGCACACGTCGCCGCCACGTACGTATGGTCCATTGGTCCCAACGAAGGCATCGCCCAGGGCGCTTATGTCAATTTGAGTTGGGACGATTTGGTGGCAGCCGGTGTGGACGACGATGGACGGTACCAGGTACGGGTTACGGTCACCTCCCGTGACTCGGCGGGCTTGCTGTACAGTGACATCGCAACTGCGGAATTGAACATAGCCAATAGGGCACCGACGTTTAGTGTACCCAGCGGTCAAGGCGAGCTCGGAATTCCCTATGAATTTGAGCTAGCGGCCGTGGACCCCGGAAATGACACCATCTCGACTTGGTTCATTGACTGGGGTGACGGTTCGCTTCCCTCGCGATTCTTCGGCGATGTAGCTACTGCTTCACACGTCTACGCGACTACCGGCAGCTTCCAAATATCGGTTGTGGGACAGGATGAGGACGGGACTTGGGCCTTTTCGCCCCCGGGCGACGTAACTGTTTTGGCAGCCCCGTCGGTGCGAGGAAAAACCCAATCCATCGAAGGCAGCGATTATTTGCTTGAACTGCTAAATGCCGGTGGACGGCCCCTCGAAGGCTGGCTCATAGACTGGGGTGATGGGACGCAGAGCGAGGCGGGCCCCGGCAGCACGACCTTAGTGCATCAGTTTGCAGACAATGGACTCTACGAAATCGCCGCCACGATTCTTAGAGATGGCCAAACGATCACATTGCCGACATCGACCGTCGTATCCGTTGACAATGCAGCACCCACGATCGCTGCCGATTCAAGTCGACTGACGGCGAATCAAGGCGAGTCCATTCCCATCACCTTCCGTGCCAACGATCCAGGTCTGCGCGACGGCGCCTGGATATTTGAGATCGATCGGGACGTCAATGGTCTTGTAGACATTCTTCAGCCCACTGATAACTTGACCACGGACAAGAACGGATTCAATGGCACTATTGAGCTGGCATTCGCAAGTGTCGGTGAACATCGGATCGCAGCCCGCGTACGCGACAAGGACGACGGTTTGTCGAGTCCTGCATTTGTGAGCATCGATGTACAAAACGTCCCGCCAACGATCCACTCAGTGACGGCTCCCACAGGCCGTGAAGCGAACCTGGTGCGAGTCTTCGTCGACGCCACGGATCCCGGCGGTGCACAAGATCGCCTCACCTACCAGTTCGACTTTGACAATGATGGCCTGTATGAAGTTGAAACCAACGTGAACTCCGCGAGCTTTGTGCCGGCCGACAATGGCACTTTCCCAGTCAACGTACGTGTCGTGGACAGTCACGGTGGTGCCGCCGTCTCCAGCATTGAAGTTGCCGTGGACAATCTTCCACCCACCTACTTGCGGCCGAGCGTTTCAGGGCAAGTGATTGAAGGTACCCTCACGACGATCTCGGTTGTGGGAAGTGACCCGGCGGGCGACAACGATCCGTTGACCTACTTCTTCGATCTGGATAACGACGGAATTTTTGAGACGGTTAATTCAACGGGTGCCGTTCAATATGCTTTCGGTGACGACGGTGTCTACGAAGTGCCAATTCAAATCCACGATGACGATGGTGGCGTGACGGATGTACGCGTACAAAGGTCCGTTTTGGACGAAGACAGCGGGACATCCATAACGGTCTTCGGAAACCTGCAAGTCGTTGTCATCAACGGCAACCCGACGATTACTTCCATACAGACCACGAACATCGCCGAGAATGAGACGGCGGTTGTGACAGGCACCTTCACGGATCCGGCATTGGGTATTCCCACGGAAACCTTCGAAGGCAGCGCTACCTGGAGTGATGGCGTGAGCACGCCGCTCATTGTGCGTCCAGACGGAAGCTTTGAGACGAGTCGCTTCTTCCCGGATGACGATCCCAGCGGAACGCCCGTCGATCAGTTCACCGTCGAAATTGTTATTCGCGATGATGATGGGGGTACCAGTTTCGAAGAAGCCTGTACACAAACTGATTCCAACGGGGATTGTATCGAGACGCGTCGCACACCCGTCACCAGTCCCGCAATCTCCGTCGCCAATATTCCGCCAGTAATCACCAGTCTGGTCAGCGACGCAGCCAGCCTGGAAGAGAAATCCGACGACAAAATCGTCCACATTTCAGGCAGCTACAGCGACATTGGCTTGCTGGACACACACGATGCAATCGTCGATTGGGGAGATGGCAGTTCTCCCGAGCCCATTGTTCTCAATCCCGTATTGGGCACCTTTGCCGCCAGTCATGAATACGCGACGGGCGGCGTCTATCAGATCGTCGTTACCGTAACGGACGACGACACTGGCGTCTCCGTCCCGGCAAGCGTGGCGGCAGTTCTGCGAGGGGTAGGCGTCGTCGATGGAACTCTGTTCATTGTGGGCACTGACGGTCGCGACAAGGTCGACTTTAAACTCGATCCGCGAAGCGACGCATTGCTGGTCGATGTCAAGCTCAACCAAACATCCGAAGAGGATGACAAAAATGAGGCTGAGACCGACTACGAAGAACGCATCCGCCGTACTTACCAGGCTTCGTCGATCGAACGCGTAATCGCCTTTCTGTGCGGTGGCGACGACCATTACGAAGGGGGCGCCGGATCCGATAGCAGATCGGCTTACAACATCCGACAGATTGTGTTCGGCGGCGACGGCAGGGACCTGCTCCACGGAGGCCCCTGGAATGATGCGTTGCTGGGCAACGCCGGCGAGGACAATATTAAAGGCCGCGACGGCAGCGGAATACTCATCGGCGGCGCGGATCGAGATCGTGCCATCGGCGAGGACGCCGACGACCTGCTGATTGGAGGCACGGCCCGAGGCGACATTTCCAGCATCTCGTTTGCCGAGCAAGTCGATCAAGCACTCGCCTTTTGGGCCGAGGATGATTTGAATGCTGCTCTAACGCTGTTGAGTCCTCTGGCTGACGATGGTCAAAGAGACAATTTGTCCGGCAAGAAAGGCGACAATGTCATCATTGAAGGCGATGAAGAGCAGTGGAACAGCTCATCCCTGTGGCTTGGTGCACCGCCCGCCCTTTACCAAAACAGCGCTGAAAGCCGCTTCGATGTCAACCGGGATGGTTACACGACCGCGCTGGATGTCTTGCTGTTGGTCAACTACCTGAATAGCAACGCCACCTCGAACAAGGGTTCATCGGCTGGGACCGTTTACGACGTCTCCAACGACGGCCACGTTTCTCCCATGGATGTGCTGTATGTCATCAATCGCCTAAATGCCAAGTCTGCCGAGGGCGAGTCCGCGCAGGCTTCCTTCGATGAGCGGTCCTGGCTTCCAGCGGATTCCGTGCTCTACATGGACTTTCTCGACGCCTTGGGGCGGAGGAAGGTTCAAGTTGGCCTCCAACCTTGATAACTACCCGACATGGCTGAATGACTCGGCGCAGCGACTGATCCCATTTTTACAAGAGACTCTCTGAGCTTTTTCTACACTTGCCAGGGTCATTCCGGGTACTGCCGGCATTCCCAGTCGCATGCCGCTGAACGCCAGCCGTAACATCGCTCCGCCTGGTAATGATTACTGCTCAGCTGCGTTCGTTCTGCTTCCGTACTGCGGAGCTCGTTACGAGCCTACTTGAAAATCGATGAATACTCGGCTGCGATTTCACTTCTGTTTGCGTAGCTGCGACTTTGTTTAAGGCAAGCCTGATTGGTAGCTCGCGTCTGGCGCTGAGGCCGTCTGAGATTTTTCTTGTCATTCGTATGGAACGCAATCGCGGCGGACGCATCTTTCCTAGGTAGAGATTGTGGTGGAGCCATCGCGCCCAGCAATCGGATGAATTTCACCAAGGTGGTGGAATTGATTTTTTCTTAGGTGATTTTTCTCGGGGGCAATCGCCAAGCCTTCGCTCTTCAAGCAAGCATCCGCAACCGGGTAGCGCAGCGGCTTGCGCTGCAGATCCAATCATGCTGCGGATTAGCAAAGTCGGTTGCGGCGGAACAAGCCGGCGTCAGCGAAGTTTGGCTAGGCTCCCAGGCCTCAGGAGTATTTTTCAGAGTGAGCATCGAAGCACAGGAAGCAACGACTCGGCTAGCCGAGAAGGAGCCATTTTTCTCTTCCGAAGAACCAAGCCACTCAACGTGGTTCAGCATCGAGACGGACGTGGCGTTGAGCGGCGTTCCCGAATCACACTGGCTGGTAGTTACGGACGCATTCTTGGGCTTGAGCAAGGATGAGGCGGGTGCTGAAATCATCCGTTCCGTTCCCTGCGAGGAAATTCGTGCTGTCAGAACGGTCGTTGGCGTTGGCTCAGGCCGTCTGCAGGTTCAAGTAGGTGAGGAGTGGCAGGATTTATTACGGTTTTCGAATAGTCTGGCGGACCGCTTTGAGAAACTGGCTCGCAGAATAGACACCTGGTTGGACGACGGACGAACAGAGCCTCTGGTCGCGGATCTGAGCAAGTTAGACGCCGCCAGCTGTCCGACCTGCCAGCTGAGGCTGGAGCCCAGGCAGGACAGTTGTCCGCGCTGCCTGCCACGCAAGCAGCTGCTGCAACGCGCGGCCAGCTTCCTCGCCCCTTATTGGCGTGGCTCACTGGGGTTATGCCTGCTGACGATTATTGGCGTGACCGCCGAGCTGATCCCACCGAAGCTTCAGCAGTACATGGTGGACCATCTGCTGACCAATGCCGTGGGCACGCAGTCGGCAGCTTCCATCCAGACTTCGCTGCTGGTTGTCGTTCTAGCTCTGGCGGTTTCCCGAATCGTGCTCTCGCTGGTGGGAATCATCAAGGGGCGACTAGCGACCGCCATCGGCTCGGGTTTGACCTGCAATCTTCGCAAAGAGATGGTCAACAAGCTGCAGAATCTGGCGATCGCCTACTATGACCGTCACCAGGTCGGCTCCATGATCAGTCGTGTGGCTCATGACAGCGAAGTCCTGAACGGGTTAATGCAGCAGCTGACCGGCGGGTTCTTGCTGCAAATCGTGCAGCTGTTTGGCGTGGGTGCCATGCTGCTCTGGCTAAACCCGAAGCTGGCCATGTTTACGCTGATCCCGGTGCCCCTGGTGTTCCTTGGGACCTGGTTCTACTGGCGAGCGGTATATCCTCGCTACTATCGACTGTGGGATGCCTCCTCCAAACAGATTTCCGTGCTGAGTGGAATGCTCTCGGGAATTCGCATCGTCAAAGCTTTTGGACAGCAACAACGCGAATATGATCGCTTCGCGACCACCGCGGACCGTCTACGCGACTGGCGGGTCTGGACCGAGCATGCGAGCTCACGATACGCCGCCACCATGCAACTGGTATTCAGTCTAGGCGGATTGATTGTGTGGTACGTTGGTGGACGCGATGTCATTGGCCGAGACATGTCTCTGGGCCAGTTAATCGCCTTCTTGGCGTATTTATCCATGTTCTACGCGCCGCTAGGTGCCATCTCGAATTTCACGGCCTGGTTGACGAGCTTTCTCTCAGGCAGCAAGCGTGTGTTTGAGCTACTCGACACGCCCATCACCATCCAAGAATCTGCCCAACCCGTAGCCTGGACACGGCAACGCGGAGAGATCGCATTTGAAGATGTCAGCTTTGGCTACGACGCCCACCAACCCGTGCTGAAGAACGTTTCCTTTCAGATCCAAGCCGGTGAGATGGTTGGCATCGTGGGACGCAGCGGCTCGGGCAAGAGCACCATGGTCAACTTGCTCACGCGGCTGTATGACGTCC
>JANSWS010000032.1 GCA_024743355.1 bacterium | reverse complement strand
GAGCCAAGCGACTTTCGCTGAGACGTCGACACCGCAGGCTGAGCCTGCATGACGCTGGGTTACTAGGCTGAGCCTAGTAACCAGTGTCGCTAGGGCTTCGCCAGCACACTCTCGTTCCAAGGCTCTGCCTTGAACGCACTTAAACCCTCGTTCCAACGCTCTGCCTTGAACGCACTTTCTTCGAGGCTCTGCCTCGTGGGCAGAGCCAAGCGACTTTCGCTGAGACGTCGACACCGCAGGCTGAGCCTGCATGACGCTGGGTTACTAGGCTGAGCCTAGTAACCAGTGCCTGAACCAGTGCCTTATTACCTGCGTGGTCAGAACTTAGCGCTTCAAAACCAATTTGACGTCCATGTCCACCTCCTTGTTGATCTTGTTATCAGCGGCACCGTAGTTCATTCCCCACTTGGTCCGATCCAACTTGAACTTACCTGACAGAGTAATGGCTTCGTCTGTCATTTCGCTCTGCATGGGGATTTTGACTTCGTTGACCTTGCCAAGCATTTCAAGTTTTCCAACGATCGTGACGCTACCATCATCTTGATGCTCGATGGCAGTCGACTCGAATACCGCCTTGGGATATTTTCTGACATCGAAGAAGTCCGGGTTCATCAAATGCCCGGTTAGTCTTTGGTCGTCCGACCAGAGACTGGTGGTATCGATTTCAATCCGCAAGGAGCTATTGGCCGGATTCTCAAAATCCGCGGTAGCGTCCACCTTGAACTTCTTGAATCCACCTTCATGGCTAGATTTATCGGGCTTGCTACCTACAAAACCGATTTTCGACTTCTCCGCATCCAACGACAATTTCTCCGCTGCTTGCATGGAAGTATGGACAGTCAACATCAGGCAAAACACGGACAAAAACGTAATCCAAGCATTTCGCATTTTGTATTTCCTTGAGGATAGTGTGCTAAAAAGGCCACGAGCCAGTTTCTGAATTCTTGCTATTCTAGTGGCCAATGCAAGTCGGTGTGTTCCGAGGTGTGGGGACGTTGACACCCCAAAATACGAATTTGCCTTGGAGCTGCAAATGGCCGCGAGCCCTTTGGCATGCGACAAACCCCAACATCTCGCCGATTCGAGCGATCGCGTAGAGAAGACTGCTGGTCCGTCGATTGCCGAAATCTCCTGAATCTAAAGACGCGTCTGTTTGTCAATCTTCAGTGAATCAATATTTAAAGTGTGATGCCATCGTGAATCCCTCCAAACCCAAAATAAGCGCTTTTCCCAAATGTTACCTGGACGAAATCTCTCAGGCTCGAAGCATGAGCGTTTTTGATTGGATTGAGCAAGCAAAGCAACTGGATGCTGACGGGCTGGAAATGTATGAAGGATTCTTCATCAATCTCGAGTCAAGCTACTTGGACGAAGTCGCGGGGGCGATACGTGAGGCAGGCTTTGAGATGCCCATGCTTTGTTGCTCGCCGGACTTCACGGCTCCGCAGGCGGAGCGCAGGCAGCAGGCGATTGATTATCAGCGGGAAATGATTCGTGCGGCGCATCGATTGGGTGGGCCTGGCGTCGTGTGCCGCGTATTGAGCGGCCAACGCTGGCCTGAAGTCAGCCGTGATTTGGGCTTGGAATATGCAGCGGCTGGCATCAATGCCTGTTTACCCCTGGCCACGGAACTTGGCGTCGTCTTGGGTTTGGAAAACCACTACAAGGATGGCTATTGGAGATATCCGGAATTTGCTCAAAAAATGGATGTCTTTTTAGACCTTTTGGAACGCATCCCCAAATCAGAATTCTTCGGTGTTCAGTACGACCCCAGCAACGCGGTCGTGGCGGGCGACGATCCCATTGCATTGCTACGAGCGGTCGCACCTCGGGTGGTCAGCATGCATGCCAGCGATCGATTCCTGGCGGAAGGCTCTACTTTGGAGGATCTCAAGGCCGTCGAAGACTCGGTCGGTTACGCGCAGATCTTGCAACATGGCGTGACAGGCAAGGGACTGAACGATTACCCGGCCATCTTCTCCATTCTGCGCGAGGTAGGCTACTCGGGCTGGATCTCGATCGAGGATGGAATGAATGGCATGGAGGAGATGGCGGAGTCCCTGGCCTTCCTACGACGCTCGATCGACGCGTATTGGTCCGAGTAATCGCGAGAGCCGCACAGCCATAATCGGAAACACGTTAGACATCCACGCAACGCGATGCAGTACATCGAGCTTCACTGCAAATCCAACTTCTCGTTCCTCGAAGGCGCCTCCCACGCTGACGAGTTGATCGAACAGGCCCAATCTCTGGGTTACGCCGGACTGGCAATCACCGACCGCAATTCGCTTGCCGGCATCGTTCGAGGCCACACCGCAGCCAAAGACGCCGGCCTGAGATACATTGTCGGCGCCGAGTTGCATCCCGTTGATGGACCACCGCTTGTCGTGTGGCCCAAAGACCGCGCTGCCTACGGTCGTCTGAGCCGCATCATCACCCGTGGCAGATTGCGACGCGAGAAAGGTAGCTGCGAGATTCGCTGGCAGGATATCCTGCAACTGCAGGAGGGCTTGTTGGCTGGAATGCTTCTGCGGCAGCCCGTAATCGACGAATTACCTCCCGCCGACATGCAATTTTTCGACGATCGCGACGTCATGCCCTGGGAGCATTCCGATGATGATCCCCAATCGTCAACGACAGCCTCCCGCGATTCGAAGAAGTCGGTTGTTGGCGGGCAGATCGATCTCGGCAGCTTGCTGGAACTGACCGCATGCGATGCGTCCGGTCTTAGCCAGCTGCCGGCCAGTGAGTTCGATCCAAGAGATGACTCCACTTGGCTAGCATGGCTGGGATTGTTTGCCGAAGCCTTTGGAGATCGCGGCTATCTACTGGCAGAACTCCATCGTGGTGTGGACGATCGACTGTTGCTCGAACGCCTCCAAGTGCTGAGTCGGCAAAGCGGAGTCCCACTGATGGCCAGCGGCGATGTGCACTACCACGTGCCCGAAAGAACGATTCTGCATGACTGCCTGCTGGCCACGCGCTTCAACAGCACCATCGACGCCGTTGCCACGCAGCGTCTCCCCAATTCGCAGTACCATCTTCGTCCCTTGGAAAGTCTGCGTGCGATTTATTCGCAGGCACCTGAGTTGTTGGAGCGCACACTGGAAGTCGCCGAGCAGCTAACCTTCAGCTTGGATGAACTGCGATACGAGTATCCGGTTGAGCTCGCTCCTGACGATCAGAAGCCCATTGATTATTTGAAGCGTCTCACCTGGGAGGGCGCCAAGAAACGCTATCCACAGGGAGTACCTGATAAGATCCTGCAGCAGATCCGACATGAAATCGGCTTGATCGAAGAACTGCACTACGAGGCTTACTTCCTAACGGTATGGGACCTGGTGCGTTTTGCCCGAGGACGCGGCATCTTGTGCCAAGGCCGCGGTTCCGCCGCGAACAGTGTCGTCTGCTATTGCCTGGGCGTAACCAGCGTGGATCCCAACCGCCTGGATCTGCTGTTTGAACGCTTCATCAGCCGCGAACGCAATGAAGCTCCGGATATCGACGTCGACTTTGAACACCAACGCCGCGAAGAGGTGCTGCAATACATTTATGAGAAATACGGGCGTCACCGGGCGGGGATGACCGCCACGGTGATTACCTACCGTACCAAGTCCGCCATTCGCGACGCGGCGCGAGCGCTCGGAATTTCGTTGGACCGCATCGATTCGCTCAGCAAACTTGTTGACGCGCGGCTCACCGAAGGCTCTCTGGCCGATCGAGCCGCTGAATGTGGCATTGCCCCCGACTCGGAAGTTGGACGCAGATTCCTGTATTTAGTTGAGAACCTGATCGGCTTTCCCAGGCATCTCTCCCAGCACGTTGGCGGGATGGTCATGACCCAAGGCTGGCTATGTGAGCTGTGCCCCTTGGAGAATGCGTCCATGGAGGGCAGAACCGTGGTGCAATGGGACAAGGATGACTTGGACGATTTGGGGATCCTGAAAGTCGACTGCCTTTCACTTGGGATGCTCAGTGCCATTCATCGGGCATTCGATCTGCTGGAACAGCATTACGACCTGCCGCTGAGTTTGGCAACCGTGCCCGCCGAGGATCCGGACGTTTACGAAATGATTTGCCGCGCGGACACCGTAGGGGTATTCCAGATCGAAAGCCGTGCGCAGATGAGTATGTTGCCACGACTTCAGCCGCGGTGCTTCTATGACTTGGTGATCGAAGTGGCCATCGTGCGACCGGGTCCGATTCAAGGGCAGATGGTGCATCCCTATCTGCAGGCACGCCGCTCGGGAACACAACCTGCGTATCCGACGCCCGAGATTGGCGAAGTGCTTTCCAAGACCATGGGCGTCCCAATCTTCCAAGAACAAGCCATGCGTTTGGCGGTGGTTGCGGCCGGCTTCACCCCCGGCGAAGCCGATCAATTGCGGCGAGCCATGGCCGCCTGGAGAAGGCCGGGGATCATTGACCAATTTCACAAGAAGCTTGTCGAGGGGATGCTCAGCCGAGGTCTGACCGAGGAGTTCGCCGAACGCGTCTTCACGCAAATTCGTGGATTTGGCGAATATGGTTTTCCCGAGTCACACGCGGCCAGCTTCGCGCTGCTGGTCTACGTTTCCTGCTGGTTGAAGCATCATTATCCGGACGTGTTTTGCGCTGCCATTCTGAACAGCCAACCTATGGGGTTCTATGCTCCCGCTCAATTGGTCAGTGACGCCCGCGATCACGGGGTGCAAGTAGCTCCGGTCGACGTCAACCGCAGCAGCTGGGATTGCACTTTAGAGGAAGACACAAAGGGTGGCCGGAGACGGATTCTACGTCTGGGCTTGTTGATGATCCGAGGATTACCGATGCAAATCGGCGAAACAATTGTGCAGGAACGAGAGAACCGCGGAGCGTTTCGCGACTTGGCGGATTTCTCTCGGCGTACCCGCATTGGCCAAGCGACCATTACCCGTCTGGCCGATGCGGATGCATTGAGCTCATTGACCGGTGACCGGCGAGCCGCCTACTGGCAGTCTTTGGCGCAAGACAAAACTTCCAAAGAATTGAGTCTCTTTGAGGCGATGGGGGCGGACGTCGACGATGCGTTGCCCGAAGCCCTGCGGCCCATGCCCCAGATCGATGAAGTCTACGCGGACTATGCCACAACCGGCCTTTCTCTGCGGGCCCATCCTGTAAGTTTCGTACGCGAGCAACTGAATCGCATGCGTGTTACGACAGCTGCTGAGTTGAAGAAAACCCGCAACGGACAGTTTGTTCGCGTGGCTGGAGTTGTGCTTCTGCGACAGCGGCCCAGCACGGCTAAAGGCATCACCTTTGTCACGCTGGAAGACGAAACCGGCTCGATGAATTTGGTTTTGAAACCGGATACGTGGCAGCAGCATTATCGCGTTGCCCGACAATCCAATGCCTGGTTGGTTCATGGGGTCCTCGAAAACCGAGAAAATGTGATTCATGTAGTCGTGGGACGCCTCGAAGACCTGAGCGATTGCGTCCAGGGTCTGAGCCTGCGGAGCCGCGATTTTCATTGAAGCCCGCCTCGATGATGACAGCCCAGGCGAGCGGCAAATGAATTCTTACCATTGGCCGCGCTCGCCAGAGCGTGCTCGATTTATCCGTAGCCACGCTCGCCAGAGCGTGGTCGATTTATCCGTAGCCACGCTCGCCAGAGCGTGGTCGACTTCGTCCATCGTCTGGCGACGGTAATTGGTCATCCACCGTCTGGCGACGGTAGCTACGATGGGAAATTTTCAGCTGCCGCTCGCCCTAATGGCGAAACACGGGAACTAAGGAAGATTTTCTTGCTTCAGAGCCCCTCAATGGCGTATGATGCGGCAATCCACTCGCTACTGGAGGCATCCCGGGAAGTTTCCTCCCGGTCACGAACGGTGCGTGTTGCCTGATTCACATCTCATAAAGGAGCTGAGCATGTCCGCTGTTCCCAATCAAAAAGTGTTGGTGACCAGGGACTTCCAACCGGACAACAGCATTTGGAAGCTCCGCCCAACCTTTGATGTCTCGATTGCCGTTGAGCGGGAAGTGGCCATCTCGCGACTGCAGAAAGAATTTGAACGCGACGATCGCGGTCGTCTTTTTTTAATGCATGGTGAGTATGGAGAGCTGCATCTGCCGCGGGCTGAGCACAGGCTTTGGTCCCCGCATTTATCTTTCTACCTCACGCAATACGATCAGCAGTCGATCATTCACGGACGCTTTGCGCCGCGAATGGATGTATGGACTTTCGTCTGGGTGCTCTATCTGGCTTTTGCATTCAGTGCCTTTTATGGACTTGCCTTGGCGTACTCGCAGATCATGCTGCAACAAACGCCGTGGGGCTTCGCGGTGGCCCTAGCCAGCTTGGTAGCCATCTTCACTCTCTATGTGGTAGCCCATGTCGGCCAGCATTGGAGTGCCGATCAAATGGCCCACCTGCGATCTCAATTGGACGAAATCCTGCATGCCGCAGGCGTGGGCCAGATATAGTCACTCTTTGTCGCAAAGCAGAGTGGCACTTCTAGCATGGATTTTCACTGGCGCTCGAGGTAGGGCTCAAGACGCATAGGCGCCGTAACTTCGGTCGCTGCCGCTAGTAGAGTTGCAAGCGCATACTGCGTTTAGCAGACTTTCTTAAAATCTCCTTGTCCGCAGCCCACTTGCGACTTTGTTGACGGCCTACTTGAAATCGCTATGAACAGAAAGTGATCGGCGATTCTCTACTTGCCCCGTACTTCGAAAGGCCGGGCGATAGTCTGTATATTATGCGGCAAACCGCGTCGCCGCGTTCTGGCGTCCATTGAATGAAGTGGAACACTCTATCGGAATTGGCCGTTACAGGAATGACCGAAAAATCGCAGACCGAGCAATCGTCCAGTCGCTTACTATCCTTGGATGTTTTTCGCGGCTTAACTATCGCGGGCATGATTATCGTCAATGATCCTGGCGATTGGGGCCATATTTATCCACCCTTGCGACACGCGGACTGGCACGGAATTACGCCGACGGATTTTGTGTTTCCATTTTTTCTGTTCATCGTTGGTGTATCCGTCGTCCTTGCCTATACGAAGCGACTGAAGGCAGGTAAAGAAAAAAGCTCGTTGTACCGCAAGATCTTCGTTCGCAGTTGCTTGATCTTCGGACTGGGTATATTCCTGGCCCTTTTCCCCGAATTCGAATTCGCCAATATTCGCTATCCCGGAGTACTTCAGCGCATTGCAATCGTCTTTTTCGCTTGTTCGCTGCTGTTCCTGCATACCAGTTGGAAACAGCAACTGGGCATCTCGGCAGCAATCTTGTTGGGCTACTGCCTGGCGATGGCATTCGTTCCGATCCCCATCGACGAAACGGTCAAAACAGCTTTGGAAACCGGAGAGGTACAACGAGCGGGAGGACCCGTTGAGGTCGAAGGCTTACGCCCCATAGGCGATGCCTTCATTGCCGGGAACTTTGAGCCCGGAGTGAACTTGGAAGCTTATCTTGATCGCAAACTGATTCCGGGTCGCATGTATGAAAAGACCTGGGATCCGGAAGGCATTCTGAGTACGTTTCCCTCCATCGTCACGGGTCTGCTGGGAATGCTCGCCGGCCAGATTTTGATTCGAAACACCGACCGCTACCGTCAGTCCTATTGGTTGCTGTTGGCCGGCTTTCTGGCGATGGTGATGGGAAGTGTTTGGGACTGGTTCTTTCCGTTCAACAAGAATCTGTGGAGTAGTTCCTTCGTGTTGTACACGGGCGGTCTGGCAAGCATGACGCTGGGTACGATGGTGTGGATGATCGATATACGGGGCTGGAAACGTTGGACCTACGTACCGCTTGTTTTTGGAGCTAATGCCATCACTGCCTATGTCTTGCACAGCATGATGGGCAGCCTGTTCACGATCAAGCCTTCCGAAGACGGCATGTCACTAAAGTCTGGCTTTATGGATGGGTTGGAAGCCATGGGTTTGGACCGAACTTTTGTCTCGCTGCTGTGGGCATTCACCTACACCGCCATCGTGTTCCTGCCCGTGTGGTGGATGTATCACAAGCGAATTTTCCTGAAGCTCTAAAAGCGGAAGAACGCTACTTTCGCGGAAGCGAAAGGCGACTATCGTGTTCGCCAGGCTATTAGTTTTTTTGGAGTGCTCCGACTTGTCGGAGCTTGGCTAATTCTATCAGCAGGCCGGCGTTAGCCGCGGTTCTACGGCGTTGGATTTAATCGAAGGTTGTTCACCGACCTAAAACTAATGCAACCAGGGACGAGCCAGGTTGTTCTCGTCGCAGGTTGTTCGTCGCCAATAAAATGTGCAAGCATTGTCTCCTTGCCTGGCAAAGCTAACGCCGAAGCGGCTAATGGGTTTCGACCAGAGCACTAGCTGGACAGTACCACAGTGAGATCGATTGTTTTCAGGCCTAAACGCTACGATCGCGAAGCGATCGGCGACTATGAGAAAAGCCATTGTCCTCAATCTTCACACTGCTCGGTAATCGCTTGCAATACCTGGGCGTCCGTGGGCAGCGTGGCCGTGGAGAGAGCTCTGAGAGAAAGGGGCACGTTATCCATGCGATAAATGGTGCCAGGCACATGGATTCCATGTACGGCCGTGGTGATGTGCACATCGGCCGAAACCGCTTCTTGAACCCCAGGATAATCGATGACGATGGTCGGTACCGATTGCAGGTAAGCGCGAGCCTTTTCGGATAGGTAACGAGTCGTTTCCGCTCCCAGCAACAGGCAAGCATCCACATCACCGCGTTCGAGAAGTTCGTTGCAGGTGTACTCACCCGGGTTATAACGCGGATAGCCGCGCGAGAAATCGACGCCGAAGGGATAACCTGTCTGCCACAGCAGCACGTTATCGGCACCGGAAACATCTCCCTGAAGCCGCATTCGGCGGGCGGTGAACCTGGTGATGGCATTCAGTTCCGCAACCAGAGACAGCAGTGCGGCGACGTCAATGTGCCCCGTCTCCGTGGCTTGACTAGCTCCGCCCATGCTCGTCTTCGCTAGCCCCAATCCAAAAAACACAACTCCGTACTCGCAGGCCCGCATCGCTTCCAGCAAAGTCTCCAAATGGTCTTGTTTGGGACCTACCCAACGGCCTCGGATTCTGCCTCGCAGGTAGTTGATGGCCTCAAAATCACCACCGGGATCGATGGCGACCACTTGATCCGGGGGATCTGCCGATGCGTTCAACCGCCAAGTATGCACACGCTCGGAATCGCCCACCAGAAAGACGGTACGATCGGAACGCCCGTTCTTGCGCAACCTGCCAGATGGAAACACCGAGTAGCGTTCCGCGTGACGCGGGTGTGTTTCCGCAGGATCGCAGCCCCAGAAAATTACCAGATCGGCACGATTGCGAATTTCACCCAGCGTACAGGTGACTTCACCGACTTCTTGGAGTGCCATGATGGACGGACCGTGGCAGAGAGAAGCCGTAGAATCGATTACACCGCCCAACCGATCCGCCAGAGCTACCGCAGCCCTTTGTCCGGACGTATCAGCTCGTGAAAGTCCATAGATCAGCGGATATTCTGCCGCATTCAAGATAGCCACTGCCTTTGCGACGGCGGCATGCAATTCGACCGCCTCACCAGCAACGAAATGCGGCTGCGACGGCACCCGCCAGTGCCGTCGAAACCAGTTCTCGGCAACCGCGCAATTGGGCTCGACAGCTTCCAGCTGTCCCTTGGCAGTTGTCAACACCAAGTCGTCGCAGACGCAACCACAGCCGGGGCAAGGCACATGCTGAAATCTTGGCATAGAAGCTTCTTCGCCGGGCCTTCGTTTCACAACCACCGGTCGCAGCTTTTGACAAAAACGCTGCCCGGATTCTACTCCATCCTACGCAAAAACTTCACCTTTGTAAGATGGCTTGAAACTCTGCCTCATCGTAGGCGCGTAGGGTTTGCGTCTTGACGTTCCCCAGTTGATCCAGCTTGAGCAACAACGAAGTTGCCGTCACTTCATCCGGGGCTTCGAAAATGACGACGCCATCGCAACTGCCCATACACCAGTATTGCGCTATTACCTTGCCTCCAAATTTCTCGACCTCCTGCCGAAAATCGGCTGCACGCTTCGGCGATTTAGCCACTTCCTCGATGCCGCGCGTGGCGAACGAAAGCAAGCTGATGTAACGGGTCATTCCTGCACTCCTGACTCAAAAACTAAAACGAACTTTTAGACAGCACCATCGATTTCCTGCGGTACACGCATGGACTGGGCAGAGGCTGTGACAATGTGAAGCGCCCTCATGTGCGAAATGCAACATCCCTTGCCAGCGACAGGCTATTAAATACACACAGGCAGTCGTTTTTCCGGATGCAAAAGCGATACCTCGTCGAACCAAAACGTGCTAGCCAATCGAGAAGTCAATCCGCCAGCTCTACCAAGGATCCGTTAAGTCGGCCGCCGCGGGAGAGACCATATCGGATACAATCCCTAAGCAAGTGGATTATCAGCGGATCATGCGCCTAAATGAAACTATCAGCAGAGAGTTACCAACGTGAAGTCCATGAGAATCATTTCCGGGTATGTGTTGTCCAAGCTAGTGACGCTGTTGCTTGGCCTGTGTAGCCTACATCCGCTGGCCGCCCAATTCAGCGGATTGCGGGAGATCAATCCTCCAGTCGACCCACCCGCATCGCAGTGGATTGCCATTGTCGGGGGACGCTTAATCGACGGGACTGGCAGCCCTGCGGTGGAGAACTCCGTAGTGCTGATTCAGGGGCGTCAGATTGTGCAAGTCGGAGTTTTGGGCGAGCTTGAAATACCCGCCGAGGCAACGCGCTACGATGCGAGTGGCAAGACGGTTTTGCCAGGCCTGGTGGACTCACACTTCCACACGGCTACGGGAGAGACGGTTTTCAGTATCCCGCCCTTGTTTCTGTCTCATGGAGTCACTTCCGCTCGAGATCCTGGCCGACCGATTGAGGTTTACGACGCCTATCGCAATCCGGAGCGACAGGCTCCTCGACTGTTTCTCACCGGCCCCCACTACGACCAAGCGCCCCTGTCCTGGCCTGATAATGCCGTGGAAATAGCTGGGCCCGATCACGCACGTGAAGTCACCCAACAGTATTTCGAGCAGGGGGCCTCGGCAATCAAGATTTATTTTCGGTTACCTCTGGCCGAGATCCAAGCAACTTGCGACAAAGCCCACGAATTGGGCATTCCTGTTACCGCGCATCTTGAGTTGATCGATGCGGATCAAGCGATCATGGCTGGCTTGGACGGGATTGAACACATTACGTCGTTCGGCACAGTGCTCGCCGGTAAAGAGATCGCGGAGCAGTTTCGCGCCGAAGTAGGTGCTGACAATGAAGCTCGCAAGGATGGTCGTTATCGCTTGTGGGCAACTCTGGATTTTGAGGCATCGAACAAAGACGAGCAGTTGCTGGAAGTACTTCGCCAGCAGGGAACAATTGTTTCTCCCACATTGGCCACTTTCGAACGCAGGCTGGGCGATAACAATACAGCCGAGTTTCAGGCTCAGGGTTTCGCCAACATGCTGCGCTTCGTCGGCCTCTGCCATCGAGCCGGCATTACCGTGGTCACGGGATCCCATACTTGGTCGCCCAAGGTGGAACTCGGCTGGGCCTTTCAACGTGAAATGGAACTGCTGCACGAAGCGGGCTTGAGCAACATGGAAGTCATCCAAGCCTCAACGCTGAAGAACGCCGAGTTCCTCGGTTGCCAGGATCGGCTGGGCTCCATTGAGCCCGGGAAACTTGCCGACATCCTGATCGTGAACGGCAACCCACTGCAAGACATGCGTGCGATGTACCAGATCGACCGTGTGCTGCAAAACGGCAACTGGATTGCGAGCCGCTAGCAGTTTGTACCGAAGCTCTAGATGAAGGAAACAATCGCGAGGCATGAATCGACCGTCGATGAATAGACTGCTACACGATTGCCACTTTGACGCAGTTGATGGGCGGTAGTGAATCGAACAGACAATCCCACTGCTCGCCTCCGTCGCGGCCGATCCACAATTGCCCGGTCGTCGTGCCGAAATAGACTGCGGGCGATTTGGATTCATCGATGCTCATAGCGTCACGCAGCACCGTGAAGTAGCTGTCTTTTTTGGGCAGCCCTTTCGACAACCTGCGCCATGATTTGCCGGCGTTTTGAGAGCGATAGACGGCCGGCGCTCCCTGTGGACAAACGCGGGTCATGGGATCCAGTGGCATGACGTACACCACATCGGGATTCTGCGGATGTACTAGGATCGGAAATCCAAAGTCGGATGGCAAGCCTTCGGCGATGGAGGTCCATGTCTGGCCATAGTCATCGGAACGCAGCACACCGATGTTGGGCCTGGGGCCTCCGGGGCCATGCCATTCAGCCCAGCCGCCATGATTCTGCATATACAGCCGATGCGGCGTATCGGGATGGCAGGCAATTTTGTGCACGCACTGTCCAAATTCTGGATAGGGGTCGGGAACAAACCCAGCACCAACGCCGTCATTGGCGGCTTGGAAGTGTTGCCCATTGTCATCGCTGATGTAATGCCCTCCGGCTGAGATGGCCACGTGCATCCGATCACCTCGGCGAACGATGGTGTGCAAACACAAACCGCCTTGTCCAGGATGCCAATGTGGGGCATGCTCGTGGTTGCTGATGCCCTCTACTAACTCCCAACTGTCGCCTCCGTCGCCGCTGTGGAACAGCGCTGCGGGTTGAACCCCGCACCACAGTTCGCGTTTGTCGGCACCGGGCTCCAAGGACCAGATATTTTCCAACTCGCGTCCATCCGCTTTAGGAAAGGCTGGTGGACTTTTGGTTTCCTTAAAGGTCTTGCCTAGATTGGAGGACATCAGCAGCTTCATGCCGAAGAAGGCGTTGCAGCTGGAAGCAAACACACGCGGCGATGCGCGTCGCGTATCAATCAGCGTGCTGTAAACCGCCACCCCTTGTCCGTAAGGACCTTGCAAAGAAAACTTTTGGCGGCGCACTGAACCGTCCGCGACGAAAACACCTTTCTTGGTGCCAATACTGATCAAAACCCGATCTGCCACAACTAACCTCCCGAAACAGCTTGAAAGACAAAGATCACCTCGCGCGGTTTGAATGCGGCATCGAGGTCGTCAACGTTCAGCAGACTACCATCACCTCGGAAGAGATGAATGTGACGCCGCGGTCGTCCCGACTCGGAACACATACTGGCATAGAGTTTCGGGTAGTCGCTTTCGAGCCTTGCAATCAGCTGCCTTAAGGATGTCGCGTCCATCTCCAAGCTGGACTTTCCACCGCAACAACTTTCCAGGATTTTGGGGATTTTGAGCGTCACCATACCAACTACCTGGAACGGACAGGATTCGCAGCGTTAGAGGATCAGCATAAGCTTCCCGCTGGATCATGGCAAAAACATTCCATTGCAAATCCGACTATTTCCCTGCGGGACGGAGGCTCCAGGAAACATCGACCGCTGGGCAGCGAAGATTGGAACTAGAACCCATCCGAAAACCATTAGTAGTTTTGACATTAGACACGGTTCTCTTTGGTTTTCAGATAGGTTTCTTTGATTCCCCCAGCGGAGTGTGAGAAGCGGCTACGGGATATTTGAATTGACAGACTTAGGCTGCCCAGTTGGTGCATCCAGTATTTCAAAAAGAGTCCTGCTACCCAGGACTCGGCAGGGTTGCTATTGCGTAAGCTTTGCCGCGTCGGTGGACGCGCTGGGAAAACACGACTGTACAAAATCTTCGCTTCATAGCTTGGCAGGTTAAGTTTCCGTACTCGCCATCGCTTTGGTGACGATAGACCTACGAATTCCCAATCGTCGCCTTCCTTGATTTTTGAGAGCCTCTATGCCATTCCTGTCTGGTAGCCTCGCGTTTGAACGTTTCCATGTTTCCGGCTTCGATCAAAAAGCCTTTTGTGACGAAGATATCGCCAAACTGGAACGATTCGCTAGCGGCCAATCTGCAACTTCTTCCAACGATAACGTGCGGGTCGGTTTTCTTGGAGGAGAACATTTGTTCGATCAGCACTTCGATTTGGGCAAGAACGTCATTAACGGTGCGTTGCATGCGGCCATTCGTATCGACACTAATGACGTACCTTCTGCGATCCGCAAAGCCTGGCTGAAGATGGAACTAGCTGCACTCACGCAAGATAACGGCAGCCGCAGGCCGACTAAGGCTCAGCGGCAAGAGGCGAAAGATGCTGTCGAAGCCCGCTGCGAAGCTGAAATTGCCACCGGCAAATACCATCGGATGCAGTCCTACCCGATTTTGTGGGATCTGCAGACAAGCATTCTTTACATCGCCGGTTCCGGCGCTGCTGTGATTGGACATTGCACCGATTTAATCGAGCGAACCTTCGAAGTCGAACTTTCGCGTATCACAGCCGGTACCACAGCATTGGATTGGGCGCGAACAACCAATCATTTTGACGCTGTGGACGATCTGGTTCCGGAGACCTTCATTCCCGAGCGTTCGGTATCCGAAGTGGCCTGGACGAATGAGCATTCCACGAATCCGGATTTCCTGGGCAACGAGTTCTTATTGTGGTTGTGGTTCACGCTTGAGAACGAAACCGACACGATTGGTCTGGGAGACGAATCCGAGGTCACCGCAATGCTCACCAAGACATTGACGCTGGAATGTCCCTTGGGAGAATTCGGCAAGGAGACGATTTCCGCGGAATCACCAGTACAACTCTCGGAGGCACGGCAGGCGATCCGTTCGGGCAAACTACCGCGAAAATCCGGTATGACGTTGGTTCGCGACGGCCAACAGTTTGACCTGGTCCTGCAGGCTGAGATGCTGGCGATCAGCGGTGCCAAGATTCACTTGGCGGACGATGATGATCCCCATGACCTGGATGAAAGGATTAACTCGATTCGAAGGCTGGCCGAGACGGTCGATTTGCTATTCCAGGCATTCTGTGGAGTGCGTGTCGGCAAGGCTTGGCCCGAGACTCGAAACAAGATTAGCCACTGGTTGTCCAGCCAGGAAGCACTGCGGCGCATGCCCGCAGCCTAGCGCGCGGGTCGAAACGACCGTGTGAGCGTGATGCTCTCAGTCGCGTTGGCTGCCGCCACTCACAACAACTCTCCATTAGCCCAAGCCACTGCTTGGGCTATTTCTATTTTCGGCCAGCCAATCAAGCAAATGTGCGTCGCTTGCGTGACCAGCCAGAAGTTTCGCCGCGTTCCAACACGATTGGCCGTGTCAGCAGGATCACGATTGCCTTCCACCTGATTGGGAGGCGTTGCGAGATTGTCGGGGACGTCTGGTGACTTATACTGAAGACTTCAGAGCCTCCTCTCTCTGCATCGAGTCAACCATGCCTGAAACACCGGACGAAGACCTATTGCTTGAACAGGCAGGATCCGGTGATACTCAGGCCATCGCCTCGGTATTTGAATCCTACCGTGAGCGTCTCAGACGCACGGTAAAGCTGCGCATGCATCCGCAATTGCAAGCCAGACTGGATGCTTCCGACGTGTTGCAAGATACCTTTTTCGAGTTTGCCCGCCGTCTGCCTGACTTTACCCAGCAGCGGCCTATGCCCTTGTTTGCTTGGCTGCGAAGACTGACGATCCAGCAACTGGACCAACTTCAACGCAAGCACTTGGGAGCGGAAAAACGCACGGCTTTTCGCGAAATTGCACTCGTGGCATCGCCTTCGCAGGATGCGAGCGTGGTTAATCTAGCGACGCAATTGGCCGGACAGTTTACCTCTGTGGATCGCAATTTGCTAAAAGCCGAAGTGCAAAGCAAACTCTTCGAGGCGCTCAGTCACATGGAAGAAGATGAGCGTGAGATTATCGCCATGCGGCATTTTGAAGAACTAAGCACCCAGGAAATCGCGGAGATATTGGGACTTACCAGATCCGGTGTCCTAAAACGCTATACGCGGGCGATCCGACGCTTGCGTTTGTGCATTCTGGACGATTCAAGCAACGCTCCTTATTGAACCTGAAGAACTTTAGGCCGGCGGGAGCCCCACCAATCTTTTCTTGGATTTCCTTTGGCAGTGATAGCAAACCGTCTGGGCGCTGACGAATCCGTCACCCACACTTTCATTCGCTATGATTTCTACGGAGCTGTAGATTTCGAAGCCTCACCAATGACGGGATTGCAAGAGTGAACCCGATGGCAGGTATCGCACGGAAAAGTAAGCATGACAAGCGAAGATAGCCATTCGGGCGCCTCCATAGAGCACGATCTTATCGACGAGTTGGCGGATGAATATGTTTCTCGTCAACAAGCGGGTGAGGCTCCTCTAATCTCCGAGTACTGTGCCAAATATCCGGAACTAGCCGCTGAAATCCGAGACTTATTTCCCATGCTCTCGGTGCTCGAACGAGCTAAGTCGGATTTGCTAACAGCTGACACGAAGCCCACCCCTCCGCCCGACCGCGTGGGCGGCTACGAGCTGATTCGCGAGATCGGGCGAGGAGGCATGGGCGTGATTTACGAGGCCCGGCATACGGCAGTAGACCGTCGGGTTGCCCTCAAGATTCTTCCGCAGCGATTGTCCTCGGATCCGCGTAGCTTGGCACGCTTCGAACGCGAGGCTCGGGCAATCGCAGGCATTCACCATACGAATGTGGTCCCGCTGTTCGAATTTGGCCGAGATCAAGAGCACTACTTCTTGGTAATGCAGCTGATCGATGGAGTCAGCGTGGACAAACTCATCCAACGCCTGCCGAACGAATCCAAGCAAGTCAGCCTGCAATCTATCGCCATGCAACTTGCCGCTGAGAGCCCAAGCTGTGAGTTCGACCAAGACGCATCAGGAAACGAGCGAGACAACAACGGAATTCGTGATGTGCCGGCCACGCGCGCGACCAACACTTCGATTACCAATCGCTACAGACAGATCGCTGGCATTGGCAATCAGATCGCGTCCGCCCTGGCCTATGCCCATAAGCGGGGAATTATCCATCGGGATGTCAAGCCGTCCAATATGATTTACGACCGCCATGGCGTGGCTTGGCTCACCGACTTTGGCCTGGCCAAGACAGATGATGAAGATCTGACGCAAACCGGGGATTTCTTGGGGACACTGAGATACACAGCCCCGGAAAGATTTCGCGGCGAATGCGACGGACGCTCTGACCTATATGCATTGGGTTTGAGTCTGTACGAATTACTGGCCTTACGACCGGCTTTTGAAGCATCGGATCGGCTTCAGTTGGTCCGCAGCATTGAACGAGGTTCTCCGGCGAAGCTTTCGAGCATCGACCCGCACATACCTCGCGACCTTGAGACGATCGTTTGCAAAGCGATTGAGCATGTGCCGGATGCCCGATACGAATCGGCAGCAGACATGGCTGGTGATCTGCTGAATTTTCTCTCCGATCAACCCATTCGCGCTAGAAAAATGCCGATGTCGGAGAAGCTCCGTCGTTGGCGCCGCCGCAACCAGTCACTGGCCAATGCACTCGCTCTGCTGATCCTCTTGTCGATTCTGACCATCGTGGGCGCCGTTGCGGCCTCCTTTCGAGAAGCCGGATTGCGCAACCAAGCAGTCGATGCCTTGAGCATAGCGAACAGCAGCCGTCAGGCACTGCAGCAAACACTCTACTTCGCAGAAATGAACCTGGCAGCTGAAGCCATTCTGAAGTCGGGCATTCCCAGAGTTTCCGACCTGCTGCAACACTGGACTCCCAGGGAAGGTCTGCCCGAAATGCGTGGCTGGGAGTGGTATTTTCTGAACGCTTTATGCAATAGGCACGAACGCATCTTTACTCCTGCGGAGCGCGTATTGCGATTTCACGCGGTCAGTTGGAGCCCCGACGGTGAAAGGGCCGCTCTCGCGCAAGACAACGGTGACGTCAGTGTCTGGAACGTTTCAGCCGGCAGTCTGGCTCATACACTCGAGAGTCCCCATGCGGCTGTGTTGAGCCTTGACTGGAGTCCGGACGGTCGATTTTTGGCGGTTGGTTATCGACAACACACGCTTTCAATTTGGGACACAGAAACCTGGGAAGTGAGCCGAGAGTATCAACAGCCTCAAGGCGAAGTCCTCGGTGTCCGCTGGTCTCCCAACTCGAAACACGTGGCCTTTGGAAACGGTAATGATCTGTATGTCGCGGAACTAGCTGGGGATGCCATGCCAAGTCGAATTGGAGAGGAAGCAGAGATTTTTTCGATCACTTCCATTCAATGGAGCCCGGACGGAACACACTTGTTCGCTGGAAACTGGTGGCAGAACCGAGGCGGACTGTGGAACCTGGCTCAAGGTCAGCGTGTGCGTGATATCCCCGGTTGGTTCGTCCGATTTTCGGACGGACAGCCAGACATCGCGTTGTGGATCTCCAGTGATACGACGGGCAGACTTCAGGTCTGGGACGATAAGAGTGAACGCCCTTTAAACACCTTACTCGGACACACGGCTTCCGTCCGTTGTCTGGAATGGAGCCCGGACGGTAACTTGCTCCTATCCGGAAGTGATGACCGTTCTCTCCGAATTTGGAATGCACAGACATTTCAGTTACAGGACGAATTGCTAGGACATCCCAACCAGGTTTATGCCGCAACATGGAGCCCGGACGGCAAACGCATCCTGTCGGTTGGCGAACAAAGGGCAGCCCTTTTATGGCAATGCGACGAAGGGACACTCGCGACTTTGGGGACTTTGACAACCCGCACCCAATGCATTGACTGGCATCCGCATGGGAATTCTCTGGCCGTGATAGGTCGTGATGGCGCGGTTCACATCTGGGATCTTGCCGATGGCGCGAAGCGACACGTTCTGACCGATTATCCCATGGCAGCCGAATCGGTTCGCTGGAGTCCGAGTGGTATGAAGCTGGCCACGGCGGATCGTCCAGGCAGCGTGCGGATCTGGGATGCGGAGGATTATACATGTTTGCGATCCATCCAAGCGCATGACATGGAGGCCATAGCAGTGGCCTGGAGCCGCGACGAAAAGTGGTTGGCAAGTAGCGGCGGAGACAAGAAATTGTTTATTTGGGATCTCGAGCGTAACGAAAGAAATCACAAAATGCAGCTGATGCATGGAGCGAGGTGTTTGGCTTGGAACCGTGGTGGCGATGTGCTGGCGGCAGGATGTGATGATGGAAGCATAGAAATTTGGGATCAAGAAGTGGGTGCCATCGTTGGCAGATTCAAGGCACACGATTTACCCGTTGAAGATCTCAGCTGGAGTCCCGACGGTACAAGTTTGGTGTCTTGCAGCACGGATGACTTGGCGAAAGTCTGGAGCATGCCCGATGGAATCCAGCAAATACAACTCATGGGCCATTCTGGACCCGTATGGAACGTCGATTGGAGTCCTTCGGGGCAGAGAATCGCCAGTTCCAGTCGCGATGGATCGGTCCGAATTTGGGATCCCATTACGGGCAGCCAAGTCATGGCACTGAGCAGCATTCGCCGTAGCGGCGAATTTTGGTCCGTACGCTGGAGCCCCAGTGGCAAGCAGATTGCCGCCGGAACTTCGACCGGGGAAGTCAACCTGTGGGACGCAACTCGAGGCTACGCGGAAACGCAAGCTGGCGAATAAACACGGTAGTCCGCACCTCTACGCACGTTCGACTTTGAGGAATATCGGACCTGTAGTGTCTGCCGGAATGGATGAAGGAGCATGCTCTCCCCACCCAACTGTGTCGCAAGGCCAATATTTCACAAAAATCTACAGATTCGTGTCCGCGCTCGTGGAAGCTTTGCAGAAACCATTGCGAGACTGTTTTTTCTCAGTTGGCCAGCGTCAGGGAAAGCGGCCATAAACCCAAGCCGGGCGCGTCCTTCGCTTCCTCGATGGCCGCACCTTTTCCCCAGCCCGAGCCGGTGGACCGCAGCTCGACTTTGCTGCAATTGGCTTGCTCGTTGGGCAGTCGCTTGGATTCGATTTGTATCGATCTAGAGAACGAACCGTCGCACTGCTGGGAAAGCAGCGTTCTGTCGATCAGATGAACTGTCGAAAGGAATGTCATGTTGAAATTGCGATCGCTTTGTTTGGCCATGTTGTCGGTGTACGCCCTGGGTTCTGCAGCGTTCGCTGACATCATTTACGTATACGAAGGAGTGGAGTTTCAGTCCAGCGATGCTGGCGCTGCCTTTGTCGCTAATTTAGATCGGGTTACGGGCACGGTCCGCTTCGATAGCGTTGGGGATTTGACTCCGGACGTCAGCTTCTCGGTTAGCAGCTCCGGTAATCCTTCGCTGCCTTTCACGATTACGTTAGCCGATGTGGATTATGGCGGTTCTTGGGCCGACACAAACGGCGACGGTCTACTGGATGATCCATTTGCCGGCGGTTTTGGTTTTACACTGTCAGCCAATCGCGTTGGGGGAGCAGACCCTGAAGAGATCTTTGTGACAGACAATGGCGATTCGGTGGGCATTGATGTCGATGTTTTGACCTTCACCTTTGGCCACGCCGCCAGCAACAACACTCGGGGTAATTTCACATTTGTCCCGGAACCTGGTAGCGGTTCGTTGCTTCTCATGTTGACGATGATCTGTCGTATCCGTCTGCGGAAGGGAGTGGCGATTTAATTTTTCTCCTGGCAACACATCGGTACAGCTCTACAAACGGCATCCTCTGTTGCAAGCTATCCGAAAACCGAAAC
Organism: bacterium; assembly: GCA_024743355.1. GTDB lineage: Bacteria > Planctomycetota > Planctomycetia > Pirellulales > Pirellulaceae > Aureliella. The sequence continues at coordinate 13,890 of JANSWS010000032.1, read as the reverse complement.
GAACCCCGGCTAAAGTTTTCGGATTGGGTCGCGACCGTCCGTTTGACGAGCAGAACCGTCGGATTTGGGACGAAATTCAGCTCAAACAAGCACGAGCCCAAAGTCGCAGGGCCCAAAGTTGATCGGGCCGGCATCCAACGACGCGCGCACGTGCGAACAGTCAGAAAAGCACTGACACCGGAGCTGGTGATAGCTCACCAGAGAACTGCCAAGCCCCTTCTTCCGAGGCCCGGCGGAAACGTTATTCCGCGTGAGAGTGTCTAGCCTCGTAGCGTCTTGAGCATCGATTATCCGGTTCCGGATCGTCGAGCCAGGGCATTTCTTTTCTAGTTGGATTGGCAATTTGTGAAAAAGCGCGGGCGAACTTTAGAAATTCTGTCCGCGTTCTCTCGGATTTTGCAGATTAGTTAGCTGGGCTTTGGCTTCTCGCGCGACACCCCAAGCCAAGCGTTTATCGCGAGCTAAACGATGGAAAATCTCAACAACACCCCTTTCGGCCGCACCGCAGACGGGAAAGCCATGCGTTCCCGTATCTGTCTGAAGGTCGCGGAAGGTCCCTCGCGTGGCCTCGACTGCACGGCTATCTCGGACAGCATGCTGCTGGTTGGACGTTCACAAACCTGTGATCTACCGGTCTGTGACCCTCGCATGTCGCGCAAGCATTTTCTGGCCAAATTCTCTGAAGGCCATTGGTGGATCTGCGATTTAGGCAGCAGCAACGGAACGCGAGTCAACGACCTAGACGTGCACCAGCCAGTCGCGGCCCGCGAGGGCGACAACATCGTAGCCGGAGATACGACGTTTCGGATCTGGATTTACGAAGCGGGAGCGGAGGCTGCTGTTCCCCAGGATTCCTCCAACATGATTCACGACTACCGGAGCCCGCAGACCGAGAACTCCGGCGTCATTTGATCGCTAGCTTGGCTGGCTGACTAAAGGCGGATAGTACACAGAAGTACGAGAAAGACTTGACAATGAACTTTCAAGCTGGCAAAGACCGACGACGACAACGGGAAATTCGACGTAAACTTCAGCGACGCAGGCTGAATCGCGTGCTCACGGCTGAACCTCTTGAAAGCCGACAACTTCTGGCGGTGTCTGCGGACCTGGCGGGAAACGCTGTCAACTTTCTTAGCACCGGGGAGAAAGTCTATCTTAGAACGGCCACTAGCGGTTTGTTGGAATGGAGCACGGACAAGTCATCTTGGACGACGGATCTGGATTCCAACACCAGCGGTAATCAAGAGTTGGACGCCACAGCAGGCAACGCTGTGACGATTTCGGCGGCGCCCTTCCCTGTTCCCGGTGTGGGTGAGGATGCAGGAAAGCTGGTGCTGACCGACCGAACCTGGGTGTTGGGGGCTGGATTGTCTATCCAGTCAACCAAGTTGGAAGTCGAGGCGGGCGCTGTCGTCTCTACCCGCAAAGTGGCAAACGCCAGCGATCTGCTGAATGGAAACTCTACCGGAAACTCTGGCAATCTGATTATCGCCTCGCAGCAAATTGTGATTGGAAGTGGTGCCCAGCTTCTCAGTCAGGTCGAGAATGGCAGCAGTTTCACCGCAGGCAAACTCGAGTTGCTTAGTGAATCGAATGACGCCATCAATTTGGTGCCCTTCGTCGACATACGTGACGTGAGCACTTCCATTATGCTGACAGACGCCACGCTCAAAGGCGGAGCCGTCAAGCTGAACGCCGATGCCCAGGCGGCCGATGATTTTCTGGATGAGGATGAACCCTTCAATTTCTATGACTCCGTGCTGACAGGAGCAGCCAACTTGCTCGGTTCTCTGCCTTCACTGGTGGGCGGTGCGGCCATCGCCAAGGCGGATGCTCGCATTGATGTGAACGGAGGCTTGATCGAGGGAGCGTCGATCAACATCGATTCCTACGCTAGAACGCAGGCCGATGTCACCGCGCTTACGTTGCTGTTGGCAGTGGCCTACGGCCAATCTTCGCCCCAGGCCCATGTCAACGTCTATGGCGATGCAGCCATCCACTCGACCGGTGACACCACGGTCCGAACCAGTGCTGACAGCATTCTGGGGGTGTCCGCCCAGCAAAGCCTGACTGGCATATCGACGACATCCGAGAAGGTCAATTTGACGCTGGCTATCGGAGAGGCAGATATCGATGCCGTCACCAAACTCGGCTCGAATACAAGCTTGAATGTGGGCGGCAATCTGCTGGTGGAATCACAGATCGGTAAACCGGTCATTTCGTTTCTTATGGAACCGCTCAATCCCGGCAAGGAGCATGCCGTCAGCACCAGTTCCCTGGCTTACGACGACGGCACACTGGCCGGAGCCGTGAGCATTTTTGTCGATCATACGAATGCCGAAGCCCGGCTGGACGGCACCGCTGTTGTAACAGGCAATGTCGACGTGCATACTCAGATCGATGCATTTGCCACAGGAGCGACGGCTGCTTCCGGTGTGGGCACCAGCGAAGGTATTACGGAGAAAATCAAGGGCAAGCTGGGCAGGTTTGCATCGCAAAAGCTCTATTCCAACGCCTTGGGCTCGCTGCTGAGTCGCATTGGCGTGCGGGGCAGGCACCAAACCGAAACAACTCTCAATAAACAAAAGTTCGGACTCTCGGCCGCGCTGAGCTATGCGGACTTTAACAACACCGCCGTGGCCAGCATCGGAGACAACGCCGATGTTCGAGCCACGGGTGACGTAAAGGTGCTGGCGACCGCAACCGATTCACCGAAGGCTTCCGCTACCAGCAAGGTATCTTCCTCGAAAAGTTTCAAAGTGGACGAAGCTGGCGGACTTCCTAAATTAGAGAAGGATTCTGTTGATAGCCAACGAGATTATGGCGCCAGCGGCGCAGTCACGATCGGTCTCTACACGAATAACGTGCTGGCAGAGATCGGTAGTAACGCCTACGTTTCAGGCCGCGACGTAATCGTGGAATCGCTGATGGCAGCTCCCTATGTCGTGCAGTACATCTGGAACTGGAACTTCAACAATCCTCAATTTACGGAGAACCTGCTGGACCCGAGTACATATCTCGGAAAACTGAAGGGCGACTTGGGAATCCCTTCTGGATTCTTTACCACTTACTCAGCATCCCAGTCGACCGCCCAAAAGGGAACGCTGAGTGGTTCCCTATCCTTCATTCATTACGACAACACTAGCCGTGCGCTGATCGATCGCAATGCTACCGTGGTGGCAGGCCGCGACGTCTCTGTCATCGCGTCGGAGGAAAATGACTCGTTCAATTGGGCCGGTCCTTTCCTCAAGAATGGCAATCCCACAAACTTTTTTAAATCGACGGGCACCGAAGGTATCGGTATAGGCGGAAGCTATGGCTGGTTTGAGTATGGCAATACGACTGTTGCGGAAATCGACGCAGGTGCCAATGTCACCGCGGATTCTTTGCTCGTTTTCGCGGACACCGATTCGCGAAACATGACTTTCGGCGTCAACGGCGGAGCTTCTGACAAGTTGGCCGTAAACGGTGTCATGACGGGTATTGTTATTGCCAATAACACCTTAGCCAGAATTGACGAAGATGCTTTCATCACCACTGGCGACGGCACGGTCACGATTCCCATCGATTACGACATCGTGCGGGATGGCGACGTCTCTCCCCTGGCGTTAAAGCCCGAGTTTGATCCGCTGGCGGTTGATATCAACGACAACACTGCCGTCGATGTCGACCTGAACACCATTTCCTTTAATCGTGATCATGACTATGAAACCGGAGATTCGGTGGTCTACGATGACGGCGGCGGAGTCGCGATCGGCGGACTTATCGACGGCGCTACTTACTACGTCGTCAAAGTGGATGATAGCACGATTCGCCTGGCTGCCAGCTACGCGGATGCCGTTGCCGCTACGCCGGTGACGTTGCCGCTAAACCTGACACTAACCGAGGGTCAAAAGCACAGCTTCTATCAAGGGTTTGACCCTACGGCATCCGGAGTCGTCGATGCAACCAACAATCGCATCGACCTAGGATTCGCCCATGAACTTCTGCCTGGCCAACCCGTTCTTTATTCCACCGCCGGTGGAAGCAAGATCAACGGTTTGACGCCGGGTACGACCTACTATGCCATTCCCGTCTTCGGCGCACCAAGCCTGATCCAACTGGCCGACAGCGAAGACAAAGCTCGAGCGGCCTACTGGAAACCGGACACACTGGCCACCAACAGCGTCGATATCGACTTGGCCGGTACCACTGGCAGAGGGCACAGCCTGCTACCCATCGAATTTGGCCAGCTGAGCGCACTTGATCCTTCCACTACGCTGGATTCCAACGGCGATGGCCGCGTTACGGATCAAGACAAATTCATTGCTGGCATCGATGCCGATTTAAAAAACTATCTCACCACCGAGAATCTGCTCGTATACGCTCGGGATGAATCTCAAATCTTCAATGCAGCGGGCGGCATTGCCTTCGGTCGCAATGTGGGAGTCGGCGGAGTCCTGGCGGTCGATTTGATCGACCGCATGACGCAGGCATTGATTGGAAGCGAAGAATTCTCGCTGGCCCGCAGCGAGTTCGCACCCGGCGTCGGAGTGGATTCCGCAGGAACAATTAATCTGGGCTATAGCCACGGATTTCAGACTGGCGACGCAGTGGTCTATACGGCCGGCGGAGATTCTCACATTGCGGGACTGCTGGATGGGCAAACGTATTTTGTACGCCGCTTGTCCGATACTACGCTTTCGCTTCACCGCACATTGCTCGCAGCTCAAAATGACAGCAGCACCCGTTTCGACGCATCCACCGACGTTAACGGAAACCTGCGAACCATTGATCTGGGCTACGTCCACGGATTTCAGCTTGGCGATCGAATAACCTACTCTGTCGAAGCGGGGCAAGCGATTGATGGGTTGGTCGACGGCGCAACTTATTTTGTCATCCCGCTAACGTCAACAAGTCTGGCACTAACGGAAGATCTGGACAGCGCATCGGAGAGTTTCGACACGGTCTTTGATCCGGAGGAAGTCGTTCGCGGCAGCGAACTCAATTTCAACTACGATCACGAGTTCGACGCCGATCAATTGGTCTACTACACAACTGGCGGCGGCACATCTATCGGCGGCTTAACCAATGAAGGAGTATATAAGGTCGCCATTGTTGACACGACCACGATCAGCTTGAAGGATCTTGCTGGCAATCCCCTTACGCTGGACAATTCTGTTGCGCAAGGTATTTCACATACTTTGCACCCGGTGATGGACGCCAGCACTCAAGTCATCGCGCCAGGGGATCGTGACGACGCCACCGTCGAGATGCTTAACCTGGGCTATATCCATGATTTGATCAGCGAGGACCTGGTGCGGTATGACGCGCTGGGAGACAGCAACATTGGTGGCCTGACCTCAGGCAATAGCTACTATGCGGTTGTGTTTAATGGGAGTCGGATCGGCCTGGCTGCAACGGAAGAGGACGCCTTCAAGGCTCGTCTCAAGTATTTCATACCTTCTGATGGCACCAACGGTTTTGCCTCACAATCGCTATTTGACGATGGGAACGATGGCAGCATCGATACCATTGAGTTGTACGTTGAACATGGTTACCAAGACGGTGATGCGGTTGTCTATAGCGCGGCAGGCGGCACGCCAATCGGTGGACTGACCGATGGACAGACCTACTACGTCATTAATCCCGACCCCGACACAACCAATCTCGCGGGTCCTGAGAGCATGATCAAGTTGGCTGCCACGCCAACGGATGCGACTAATGGAATTGCCATCACTTTGAACGCATCTGCAGTGCCCACTACGGATACTTATCATTACATCCGCGGTGATAATTTAATTTCTCTCAATCCAACGCTTGCCACCGCGGGCAAGGGCCACTTGATTCAGCCCAATTTCCGGATGGCGTTGGAGTCTACGCCTACCGGTACGCAAACGTTAAGTTTGGCGCTCGAGCCTCTGGGAGCTTTTGAGGAAACGCACGGAATTGGTAGACCCTGGTCGGCTTCGTCGGTCAATAGCACGGAGAACACTATCGACTTGGGTTACACCCACGGATTCACTACAGGCCAAAGAATTTTGTATGAAGCCGGCTCTGGCAAGCCGATTGGAGGTTTGGCCGAGGGGCAGGTGTATTACGCAGTCGTGGTCAATTCTACCAAGATTCAACTAGCCGAGTCGTATGAGGAAGCCATCAAGGCGACTCCCGAAATTGTCGAGTTGAATCCGTCAGTTGCTAGTGGGGCATCACACGCGATCGTGTCTCAACTTCGCCCGATTCCAGTAGTGGACGGGGCGGCCAATACATTTCGCATCTTACGTCATGGGCTGTTGGACGGGGAATCCATCAAATATATCAATGAAGGCAGCAATGACATCGGTGGTCTGGTTAACGGCAATAGCTATTCAGTGATTGTAGTTGATTCGGATACCATTCAGTTGGCCAATCCCGTGACTCCCACCACGCCCATCAACCTGGATCCATCGGCATCGATCAGTATCAACCAGCGTCTGAGCCAAGTTGGTGACAGTACGGGCAGTGTGAATGTCAATGGCGGCTCAGCCAGCGTCGTTTCCAACAACACGGGAGACATTATCTCCGTGACCGTTGCGGCATCCTCCACCTCAAAGAAACGTACGGGGCGGAAGTTCTCCAAATCCACAAACACTCATGACAACGATGCCGCAAAGTACGGCGTTGCTTTTTCCGGTAACGTGACCATTGGTATCATTACCGACCAGACTTTGGCGCGGCTCAACTACGCAAACGTCTTCACCACGGCTGGTGACCTGAACATTAAGGCCTTCAACGATAGCTCCATCGGCATGGGGGCTGGTGCTTTCGCGCTTTCGAAATCTACCAGCAGTCCCACGGGGATTGCCGGAGCCCTAACGGTCACCGTTATCTCCAATCAGACAGAGGCTCTGATCGTTGATTCCCAAGTCAACGTGTCGGGCAACGTGAAACTGCAGTCCGACGCCACATCGGCAATCGTGGGGGTGGCCATGGGTGGCGGAATCGCCAAAGGTGGCGTCGGCTTAGCTGGCTCGGTAGTGGTCAACGTCATCAAGAACACGACCCGTGCTCTCATCGAATCCAACTCGCTGGTTTTGGCCTCACAAGATGTCCAACTCACAGCCAATGAGACCAACCGCATCATCGGCGTTTCGGGTGCTGGTGGCATCTCCTACGGAGCTTCGAGTTATCCCTTGGATAGCAACTTTGCCAAGAAGCAGCGCGGTATTGGGGCTGCCTTGGCCTTCAACTTCATCGTTTCCCGCATCGACAAGAACGATCGGGAAGTCTCTGGAGTCGCAGCCTTCATTCGCGACTCGGATGTGACAGCTGGGCAAAACATCTCCACCGACGTCGACTTGTCCAACGCCATCACCAGTATTGCAGCTGGGATTGGATTCGCCATCGGCGGACAGGACGTGGCCGCGGGCGCGATCAGTCTGGGTGTTAACTATGTCGGAACGAAAGGGCGGTCCGGCATTGCCCGCAAACGTCAGAACGGCGTCCTGGCGGGTTCCGATGTGAGCGTAGACGCCGACGATCAAACGCATGTTGTGGCTGTAACGGGCACGGCTGCGGTGGCCTTTGGTGAGGAAAGCGCCGCCAACGGTCTGGCGGTGGGCATCAGCGTGGTCAACACCGGAGTGCGATCGGTCATCAAAGACGCGAGCGTAACCTCCACCGGTGGCGACGTGGACCTGCGTGCGACATCCATTCCAACCGTAACTTCCATCGCTGCGGGCGCAGCCATCTCAGGTGAGGCGGCTCGCCAGGGTTCCTTCTCGGTCTCCATTTTGGATGCCAACACTCAGGCTTTCATCAGCGGTGATTCAACGGTCACTGCGGACGGCAATGTCGTCGTCCAAGCCGACGATCAAGTCAAAATCTTTTCGTTGGGCGGCAGTATCTCCCTGGGTGGCTTGACGGGCCTGGGTGATCCAACCGCGGTATTGCAATCACTGGGCATCGCCAATAGCACTCTTATTTCCGCCAACAAAGTTCAAGCTGCCATTGATGACGGTGCAACGGTGCAAGCCAATGGCAATCGCGGTACCTCGCAAGTTTTTACCGGTAAGATCAATGACGACAAATCGCGTGTGACCGAAAACATAACGGGAGTTTCTGTTGCCGCCGTCTCGCTGGACAGTATTGTGACGATTGCCGCCGGCGTAACGATTTCGGGAGTGGACAGTCCGTCCATCGCGGCCTCGAACACGCTGACCATCATGAACGAGGAGACCAAGGCCTGGATCGGCAAATCGGCCTCAGTTAATCAAGCTAGCAGCGGCGAAGCGACAGCTCAAAGCGTCTACGTTCGCTCGGGGGAAAGAACCAATCTGGACGGCATCGCCGGTGCGCTGGCCGCCAACTGGTACAACGGCAGTGTCGGAGTTGGTGTTGATGTGGCGGTCGTGAACAACGATATCCAAAGCTATATCGACAGCGGTGCGAATATCGAAGCGCAGAACAATGTCGTCGTCAATGCCTTGTCCGAGCAAGATCTGTTGTCGGTGGCGGCGGCTGTAGCCATCGCGAAGGAAACAGGGCTGGCAGGCGGCGTCGGCGTTTCCGTCTACAACATCACCACCACTGCCGAGGTGCTGGGGGCTAACGCAGGACTCAGCTTGGCCGGAGCCAAACTCTCCGCCGGAGGTAGCGTCGTTGTCAACGCCGAGAACAATTTCGTCATTGAAGTCGGCAACGGTTCGCTGGGGTTTGGAACGGACAATGGGGTGGCGGGGGCCATCGGGGTTCCAATCATTACCAAGACAACCGAGGCCCGCATCGGCAGTAGCGCCACCGTAGATGCCTTTGCAAATCGCGCTGGGATTGCCGTCAACAGCGGAGATTTCAGTACCTTCGGCGGCGCCAATCAAAGCGGCGAAATCGGACAAGCGGATCTGGACTACACGCATTTGCCCACGGCCGATGATCAGTCCTACTTCAAGGATCGCAATGCGGCACCAGGCAAGCTCAGTGGCTTCAAAGGCGTCTCTGTAACGGCGATAGCTGCTGACTCGGTCGAATTGTACGGCGTAGGGGCCGCCATCTCTCCGCAAAATTCGCTAGCCGTCACCGTGGGCTTCAGCCACATCGACACCACCACTGTGGCCGCGGTCGAAGCCAATGCCAATGTGAATCAGAACACCAGCGGTTCGAGCTCTGAGCAATCGGTGCATGTAGCCTCAGGTACGGATCTTTTCATGCGAACCGTGATGGGTGCTGTGGCTCTGGGGGGTAGCAAGGTTGGCTCGCCTGCAGTGGACGTGATCTTTGTTAGCCTCGACACTCAAGCGTTTATCGACAAAAGCGCCAACGTATCGGCCAGGGATGATATTCAAGTCCTGGCTCTGGCCGAAGAAGACTTGATCGGCGTCTCCGTCGCAATCGCAGGCTCGCTGGGTGGATCCTTTGCAGGCGCAGGCTCGGCTGTAGCGGCCAAGTTGAATAACACGACGTATGCCTTCGTGGATGACGGCGCGACGCTGTCAGCAGGTAACAATGTCCGCGTTTACGCGGAAGACAAGACCGACGCTGACATCATTTCCGGCGGCGTGGGGCTAGCACTGGCCAGTGGTGGCGGGGTCGGTGCATCAATCAATGTGGGTTTGATTGACAAGGACACCCAAGCTTGGATTGGCGCAGCCAGCGTAGATGCACTGGGCGGCAATTCGACGTTTACCACCTTCACCGGCGAGGAATCGAATGGAAACGCCGCGACGACCAATATCCGAGGAGTCGGCGTAGGGGCTTACGCCTTGGAGGACGTGTTCGTTTTGTCGGTAGCCGGAGCAGGTGGAACCGTGACGGGAGTTGCCGGTGCTGTCAACTGGCAGACGTTCAATTCGGATACCACAGCAGAAATCCGCGACGGTGCCCTGATCAACCAAGGCGTCGACAATAACACGCTGGCTCACGTCGACCAGGACGTCTATGTGGTAGCTTTGAACAAGGTCAACAGCAGTGGCATTGCGGGGGCCTTGGGTTTGACAGCCGGGCTCGGGATTGGTGCCGGTCTTGATGTGGGAGCGTTGGGCAACGCTACGGTGGCCATGGCCGCCGGCGATATCAACGCCCGCCGCGATGTGCGTGTGGCCGCCACCTCCGACCGCGAAATCCTCTCCGTCGCCGCGGCAGGCAGTATAGGTGCGGTCGCGCTCACAGGTGGTGTTTCGCACTGGGTAATCAGCGGCGACATCAATGGCAACTATTCGGTCGGCGGTGTGACCGCCGATGCACTTAAGGCCCAAAACGGAACTCAGTCGGATACCGCAACCGCAAGTACGCTGCAGACAAGCACCAATGTCAGTCCGGGCTACACGGCATTCGGAAATAACATTCGAGGCGATAACACGGGCGAGGTGGCTAACCTTGCCAACGGAGTCTTGAGTGGGCTAACTGATTTCAGCGAATTTTTCACCGCAAACCACTTTGCCGAGACACGAACCGAGATCGGATTGAACGCCAATGTTGCTGCGGGACGCGATGTGGAAGTCGTCGCTCGTGAGGACAACGATTTGGATATCGCCGGCGGCTCGGTCAACTTCAGCTTCGCCGGAGCCGGGGCAGGCATCGGTCTGCTATCTCTCTCCTCTCCAGTGATTGCCAGAATTGGGATCAATGCCGGCGTTTCGGCAATTGGAAAAGTAGAGGTTTCGGCTCTCAGTGATCAGAGTGCGGACGCGTTCGGAATTGCTGGATCGGGGAATTTGATCGGCGGCGCAGCGGCTTTCTCCCGCATTCGGAACAATGGATTGCTGAGTGCATCCGTATTAGATGGCGCTAGTGTTACTAACGCAGCAAACGTCGACGTAACAGCTAAACATCGTGCCGATCTTTATGCCCGTGCAGGCAGCGGCGGCTTAGGCATCGGTGTTGCCGGTGTTTCTGGTTCGCTGATGGATTCGAGCGGAACCGTTGAGGCATTTGTCGAAGGAACACTTGGGGAATTCGACAACAAGGTTGGCAACGTCAATATCTCGGCAACCAGTGACATCGATAATGATGCCAGCGAAGGGCAAACGTCCTACGCTATCGGAGTTGCCGGGGGCGCCATTGCCTCCGTCGGCGTTGCGGCGACCAGCACGGTTGCGCCTGTCGTGAATGGTGCAATCGGCAGCGGCGCTGCGGTCTATTCCAGTGGCGCGGTTAACGTCGTCTCCGAGGCGGACGTCGAATCCAACACAGTAGCGACGAATATCAACGGTGGTGCTCTCACGGTGGGAGCTAGTTTTGCCAACTCTACCACCGCACCCGCGGTAACCGCCGAGGTTGGATTGGGCACGGTAGTTGAAGGAGCCAGTATTGACGTTCTGGCACTGAACAACTTTGATCGCTCAGGAAATCCGCGCAACAAGCAATCCAGAGCCAAGGCGACCTCGGGAACAGGAGCGGTAATCACGTTCTTGGGTGCCGAAGCAACCGCCGAAGCCAAGGGAAATGCCAACGCCATCATCGGTAGCGGCGCTGATCTAAAAGCGATCACCACGGATATCAACGTGCTGGCGCTGTCTTCCAACAAGGCCTATGGCGAAGGTGATGGCAACGCCTTCAGTTTCCTTGGTAAAGGCGATGCAAATGGTGTCGCCACTCTGGAATCCCTTACCGGTGTCTCCGTTGCCGACAGCGTGAACATGAATGCGGCCAACAATTTAACGCTGCGTGCGCGAACGCGAGACTATGCCGACGCTTGGGGAGATGCCGGTGACCGAGCTGCGATCCAATTTTCTCGGGGCGCCGGTGACATGCAAGTCGACAACTCCACGGATATCGCGGTACTCAGTACAAGCGAACTGGTGGCGGAAAACACACTCACGATTGAGGCCTTTGCGGATCACTTCAGCAATACCCGAGGCTCTTCCGATGTCGGTGACTTTGGATTGTCACTGGGCTCCAACATTCGTACGGAAGCCAACTCGGTAGTCAACACGGCTGTGGACGTGGACATCGATGCCGCGAAACTGCAAGCGAATCAAGTCATCCTGCGCTCCAGGATGAACAGTCTGAATGCCACGACGGACGCGGACTCCGTGGCGCCCTATCAATTTGGTGCGGATACCGACGCGTATTCAGAACTGCGAACCAACACCACGACCGTACTTGACCTGGCTGGCACAGAGATCATCGGCGTGGCTGGCGTGCAGCTGATCTCCGATCACCTGCAGGCTTTGACAAAATCAGATGGATTGGCCGATGCCAACGCACTGGGAGGAGACACCGATGTTTCCGCCGAGAATTTTGCCACGATCCGCTCCAACATTGCGGCTGACAGTTCCACTGTCATCACCACACCTAGCCTGAAGGTGGCTGCTGAATTGCCCGTCAACGGCCAATTGCGTCTCGAGGAAAATCCGCGTCGCATCAAGGCACTGTTCGACGGTGGAACAGTGACCACTTCCGATACAACCACGGATATCCAGCGCGATGTTTTGTTTAATGCAAAGGTCAATGTGGCTTCATCCGGCCCCGTGTTGGAAATCAACCAAGCTGGGCAAGTTGTTACACAAACAGGAGGCGTCACGTTTACGCCTGGCAGCACGATCGTTGTCGACGCGATCACCAACACCAACCCGCTTCAAGGCAACGTGGTATTTGCCATGCCCGGCCAGGTCGGCACTCGGAGTCTTCGGGGCTCGTCCGTGGTCGATTTGCGGAAGGCCTTCATTCAGGTGAAGATCGATAATGACTCGCCGGCGGACCTGCAAATCAATCGAATCGATGTGCTCAATGAGAATGGCGGCGTATCGATCACCCGACCGAGTGATCTGACAACGGACACGCTGAACATTCAGCAAACTGTCTCCCAAGGAAGCTCGATCATCGACATCGAGAATTCGAAGAATATCATCTTGGCTGGCGACATCGAAGACAGTTTTGGCACAACATCCATCACCGCCGAATCGGGAAATATCACCAGGACCTCTGCCAGCCACGACATCTTTACCGCCAACCTGATGCTAAATGCCCCGGCTGGGAATATCGGCGCGGGTTCAGAAAGCAAGAATCGCATTGGTGTTCGAGCGGCTAGCGACAGCCAGAATACGGTTTTGAGTGTTTTGGCTAGCGGCAATATCTATTTACAACAAGCAGCTGGGATTGCCGCAGTCAAGGAGATCGCTTCCAGCGGCGGGAACGCAGACCTGTTCAGCGTGGGCAATATCATCGATGGCAGCGGCGAGAATCAGGCGGCCGACATCGCCGGCCAAAAGATCATTTTGGATAGCAACGGCAGCGTCGGCTTCTTGGCGGATCCGCTGGAAATCAACACCGGCAGCACGGCTGGAGCTCTCTCAGCAGCCGGTGATGCGGGAGTCTACCTTACGGAACTGAGCGGCGGCATCAGCGTCGATCAGCTCCATTCTGAAAATGGAAATATCGTATTCTCTCAAATCGATGCGCCGGGCGACGTTGAAACATTCGATGTCACCGCAAGCGGACACCTGAGCGCTGCCAACGGCTCCATTATCCTGAACCTGGCCGACGACGTCACCTTTGCCGCGGGTTCTCAGATTACAGCCAAGAGCGCCATCGACGTACTGGTTGACCGAGCGATCGTGGCCGACGATGTGGGGGTTACCGTCTCGTTTGATGCATCGCTGATTGGCGATGCGATCTTTAACCTGACTACCGGCGACGATCCTGATCAGGTGCTCATCAAACAACTAACCAAAGCCGGATCATTCCACACAGGACTCGGCAACGATGCGATCATTGTTGCCAGCGACGCCATGCGGCTGGATGCCATTGCAGCCAGTCTCACGCTGGATGCAGGCGGTGACGCCGATACACTGACGCTGAATGCAAGTGGTGCCTCGGATGTGGGTGTCAGCGGAACCTTCGACGATTCACCAGAGCCTGGCTATTCAACCCGTGTGACCGATTTTGAAATGTCGGGAACCATTGACTACACGGCCTTCGAAGAAATCAGCCTTT
>JANSWS010000197.1 GCA_024743355.1 bacterium | reverse complement strand
TGACCCACGAAGCCGGCCATGTGCTGGGAGGCTGGTGCAGTGGCGGTACACTGATCGCCTACGATCTCAGACCCTGGAAGCTGCCTTACAGTCTGTTTGCTCCGGATCCGCAACCGCTAGTAACTCTGTGGGCGGGGCCTCTGCTGGGTGTACTCGTGCCACTAGCGTTTGCCGCAACGGTCCGCCGCGACGGGGTCTGGTTCATCGCACACTTCTGCATGCTGGCCAACGGCGTCTACCTGGCAGCCGCCTGGATCTCCCAGGATCCGTACCTAGATACACCCCGACTTTTGCAAGAAGGTGCCCATCCGGCGAGCATCGCGATATACTGCGCGGTAACGATCGGATTGGGCTATTTCGCGTTTCGACGGTCCTGTATCGCTTTGCTTTCCCCGCCAGCCGCCCCGCAAGCGAAGCCTCAAAACGCACCCCCAGTGGATCGCACCCAAACCTGAACGAACCCTGACCGCCTCCAAAGCCAGCCCCAAGATCCAGCCCCCGGATATCCCGGGAATCGCTGCTTGGGAATCCCACAATCCTTGAGCAAGCAAGGCTTCTGAGGTCGCACGGGTCGCTTATACCCCCACAGTTTTCTAGTCGATTCTCAATCTCGGAGTGCTAGCATGCGCCGGCTGCTCGCCTTACTTCTAGTCTTCTGCCTCGCGCCAACCGCCTTATCCATCGAACCCTGGCAAGACAATCCTTGGTTCTGGTCTCAAGACGGACAGCCACTGATGCTGCTGGGTGGAAGCGATGATGACAATCTGTTTCAATGGCCACGCGAGCAGCTGATTCCCCAGTTGAATCGCATCCGCGCAGCTGGCGGGAACGTTGTCCGCAATACCATGAGCGACCGCAGGGACGCGGGCTTCGAGGTTTATCCATTCCTCAAGTTGGAAAACGGCAAGTACGATTTGGCACAGTGGAATCCCGAATACTGGGATCGCTTCGAGACCTTTCTGGTCGAAACCAAGAAGCGCGACATCTTTGTTCAGATTGAAGTGTGGGACCGCTTTGACTACACGGACAACCGCGACTCAGACCCTAAACGCTGGGAGTCTCACCCCTACAATCCACCCAACAACATCAACTACACCGCCGCCGAAACTGGGCTTCTCAATCGCTACCCAGAGCATCCGGGACAAAACAAGCAAGCGTTCTTCTTTTCAACGCCGAAGCAACGCAACATTGTCGCATTGCTCAAGTATCAAAGAGCCTTTGTGAACAAAGTGCTCGATCACAGCCTTCGCTATGACCACATTCTCTATTGCATCGACAATGAGACGCGTGCTGAGCCTGAGTGGGCAAAGTATTGGGCCGAGCTAATTCGTGACCGTGCGAGTCAGGCGGATAAGACCGTTGCCATCACAGAGATGTGGGACGACTGGGATCTGACCGCGCCGCGTCACCGTCAGACCTTCGATCATCCCGAACTGTACAGCTTTGTGGACGTTAGTCAAAACAACCATAACTCCGGCCAAAAACACTGGGACAACTTCTTGTTTGTCAGAGAGCTTTTGAGCCAGCGTCCGCGCCCGATTAACACCACCAAGACTTACGGAGCCGATGGCAACAAGTTTGGTCACCAAGACCAAGACGCCATTGAAAGATTCTGGCGACATCTGCTGGCCGGTGCCGCGTCGATCCGCTTCCACCGCCCTGATTCGGGAATCGGCATTAACGACAAAGCGGTTGCCTGCCTGCGGGCCGCCAGGCTGGTGGAGTCGTCAGTCCCCTTTTGGGAACTGCAACCGGCAGCCGAATTGTTGGCCGATCGAGACGACAACGAAGCCTACGCCGCCGCCACAGAGAATTACTCGACCATCGTTGTCTACTTTCCCGCAGGGAATGGCAAAGTTCAACTCAATCTGGAGGAGCCGAACCCTAGCTGGCAAGTGCGTTGGATCGATATCGATACGGGTAAACTTCTTCGACAAGAGCCGCTTCAAGGTCGTATGCTCGATTCTCCCGGCCAAGGCAACCTGGTGGCGGTGCTACGCCGCGCAGACCGGTCGATGCTTCCGGGGGAAAGTTTCGAGCTCCAGGGACATGCGGCATTCTTGATGCTGCCCAATCCCGAGCAACGCTCGGTTCCTCAACCCTGGGTACTCTACGCTCCAACTTTGCTACCCAACTACCCCGACGAGCACGAACGTTGGATGCACGAACAATTCTTGAAGGCGGGAATCGCGGTAGCTGGAATCGATGTGGGTGAGGCCTATGGCAGCCCCGCAGGCAATCATGGACTGAGCGCACTTTACGCATATCTGGTCGATCAGCGCCGTTTCTCTCCTCGGCCATGCCTGCTCGGCCGAAGTCGCGGTGGCCTGTGGGTTTCCAGTTGGGCGGCTGAACATCCCGGCCAATTCAGTGGTTTGGCCGGAATCTATCCTGTGTTTGACTTGAGGTCGTACCCGGGCCTAACGAAGGCCTCAGCGTCATTTCAGATGGATGAAGCAAGTCTTCAAGCAGAACTGGATCATTGGAACCCCATTGCCAAAGCCACCGCTCTGGCTCGCGCGGGAGTTCCAGCCTTCTTGGTGCATGGAGTGGACGATCAAGTGGTACCTTTCACTGAAAATTCGCGGGCCCTCGATGCCCTCTACCATTCATTCGACAATGCCTCTCACATCACCGTAGAAGCAGTACCGGGCCAGGGACACAATTACTGGCCGGGCTTCTTTCGCAATCAGCGCTTGGTCGAATTTGTGATTGAGCGTGCGAGCGGCAAGGAGTGATCCAGGCCTGCAGTCGCGTGAACTGAATCAAAATGTGTGGCGCCCCGCAGGCAGCTGGATGAAGCATTCTGCCGAGTTTGGCCACCCGCCTGAATCGCTCACTTGCTTCAGCTGCCAGACAGCCAAGATACCATCAGATAGGCCAGTAATCCCAACGGATAAACCACGCCTACATTCGCCATGTTTGAGCCAGTCAAGTTATCTAGGGCTTCCTGGGTATCGTTCAGATCTTGCAGCCTGCCCGCCGATTTCGACGCAGCATAAACAGCAAAGAAACTCACCAACTCCGGTATGCTGGTAACGAATCCTAAAATCCATCCGGCGATCGTGGGTCGGACCCCCATTTGCTCGACCACAGCCGCAGTTGCATCACCCAAGAACACACCAGCAATGGTGATGGCGATCAGCGCTACCAATCCCAAAATCAGACCGAAAGGCAAATTCCCCACGGCAGCATCTTCGGATTGCTCGTGTTTCGCCGGACGATTGAGGCGACTGTCAACAAGCTTGTAGAAGATGAAAAACCCCATCAAGACAGGCACTAAATACCATTCCGTGTCTTTGCCCAATCGCATCAACACAATCGGGACAAAGATGGCCAGAACTGCGAAGCCAATTTCGTCCAGAAAGCGCAGGTTGAATAAATCGCGGACTTGCCGATAGCGAATGACCGCCAGTGACATCAGCACGGCATTGATAATATTGGAACTGGCGATATTCCAAAGCCCGGCTTGCCAAACGCCGGCCAGACCGGCCGAAACCAGGCACACCAGTTCCGGTACGGACGTCGCATATCCCGTAACTTGCCCACGAGCCTTGGCACTCCAGTTCAGCGCGTTCGCAATCTGATCAATGCCACGCAGCAATCCAAATTTCACCGACAACACAATCGCTGCCGCTGAAATGATCATGATGAAAGCTGACAATCTTCGTTTCCCTGAGCAAGACTTGTCTTCAATTCAGCCTGGATCGCCTCACTTTTGCCCGAGATCCGAATCTTATCCCGGCAATTACCGCTGCGGCGAATGTGGAAGCTATCGACGTTCTGCGATGCCCCGTCTCCGAAGGGTTTGGCCTCGGCAAGATTCTACGCGCGTCGCTGCAACTGAGAACCCGAGCCGATGTCAGCGGACGCTTCAATAATCGACGCCCGAAGACCGCTTGGCCATCCGCGCGTTCATTTGCATCAGAGAATCACGCAGTTGATCTCTCAGTTCCTGAGCGACTTCTCCATCACTCTGGCTCAGGTCCTGTTCCTCGGAAGGATCCTTACTGAGGTCATACAATTCGACGCGATCATCCTCGGCAAAGTGAAGCAGTTTCAGATTGCCGCGGCGTATTGCGGATTGGGGACGTGTCTTGCTAACAGCAAAGTCATTCACGCCGATCACATCCAGCGCCTTGCCGAAATCACGCTCAGGATGGTAGTAGGGAAAATGCCAGACAAGACTACGATTCAACAGGTCGGCTTGCTCACCAACGGAACCACTCAGCAGCAGCGGCCTAAGGCTGACGCCATCCACATGGGTCGCTTTATCACCTGCAAAGTCAACGAAAGTGGGGAACAGGTCATAGCCCACAACCGGCACGTCACATTCGACCCCTGCCGAAATCTGACCCGGCCATGAAACAATCATCGGAACTCGAATGCCGCCTTCGTAAAGGTTCCACTTGGATCCTCGGAGTGGCCCATTGGCAGCATACTCGGGATGCCCGCCATTATCAGAAGTAAAGACCACGATCGTATCGTTCTTGTTGCCAGACTCTTCCAGCGCATCGAGAATCTGCCCTACGTAGTGATCAAAAGATTCCACAAAGGCCGCGTACGCAACTCGCTTGTCTCGCTGCGGCACATCTTGGGGTATGTTCTGCTCGTACTTGTCGATAAGCCACTTGCAGGAAGTCTTAACGGGAGTATGCACGTAGTACGACGATGCCATCGCGAAAAAGGGTCGACTGGCTTCTTCCGACAGAAATTTACAAACACCGTCGACCATCGAGTCTTCGACGTATTCCTGCGGTGTATCGACAGAGTCAGGGGTTTTCTCCTGCCAGGCAAAGGGATGTGCCCCAAAGTCGTCTACGGCAATTTCAAAGCCCTGCTGCTGTGGTCCATAGATTGGGCTCCAGCCCAAGTAACGTTCGTGATGGGCATTGAGATGCCACTTCCCGAAGAACGCTGTCTGATAACCGAGCTCAGCTAGTTGTTCGGCAATCGTCTTCTCGAAAAGGTGCAAATTCAAAGTAAATTTTGGTGGATTCAGTGGCACGTCCGCATCAACAGTCTGTCTTCCCGGCTTGTCCTTGGTAACAAACTCGAATCGCAGACGCGCGGTCGTCTTGCCGGTCAGGATGCTCGCTCGAGAGGCGGAACAAATCGGGGCTGGCGCATACCCGTTGGTAAACCTCATACCCTCTTCCGCCAGTCGGTCGATGTTGGGCGTTTCATGCCACGGATGCCCGTAACATCCCAGGTCGGTCCACGCCAAGTCGTCGGCGAGAATCAACAGAATGTTCGGCGAACCGGCCCGAGACAATTGGAAAATCGATAACACGAGGCAAGCTGAAAAGACCGTAGTAGCAAGCCGCCAGCTTCGAATACCGCACGTTTGACTTTGCATTTGCTTGTCATCCGAAAGACGAGAAGAGATCCAATCACAGAAAAGTGGATGGTGTCATTGAAAAGTGTTCGCTGCGAAGAGTCAAGCTTTGGCAAACCGATTCAATCGGGAACCACCCTTACCAGTTGCCATCCGGCCATCCTTTTTGGCCAATACTCTAATTGGCTGCAAACAGGGAACGCACCCAAACAAGCAAATCCAGACAAGCGAATCCAGTCACTCAGCCAGACAATCTACTGGGATCGAACCCCAACGCTAAACCATTTACGCCAAACAGCTTACGTTTCCGACAATCGGCTCGCGATTTTTCGCACCGTGCTTGCCGTCCGCTGGGTGCGCGTCGGTAAGCGGAGTGAACGCATGTCAGATGACTCCCAGAAAACCGAATCACTCAGTCTGCCTGTCCGGAGCCAGTAGATCTCGCGGCCCTCAATGTGAATACGGTCCTCGTCGGTCTGGGCGCCACTGATCTGCGTGGCAAGCTTGCGGGGAAGCGGCTTCTTCAGAAATTGTATATGCAGCGTGGAGCCAACTTGCTGCGGAATCGGCGAAAAGGGCTGCTTGGTAGCCACACATCGGATTTCTTTCACCGTTCTCACAAAGGTGTCAACGGGATACTGCAGTGACTGTGCAAGAGAATCCTCGACGTAAGCTTCGACATCCGCCGTGGATTTCAGATCCGTTTCGGCGACGACATTGCCGCTGGCCAGTAGAGTCTCAACGTTGGTAAATCCCGCGCGTTCAAAGATTGCTTTCAGGTCGCGCATCGGTAGTCGGCGACGCCCAAGGTTGATTCCACGCAACAGGATGGCATAGCTTGGCATGGCTCACTCGCGCGTTTGCGCTTCATCAAGACTGAAGATTGCCCTGGCGGTTGCCGTCCAGGCCGCCTGTTGAGCTAATGCTTGCGATTCGCTTGCAGCAGCCGGCTCCCTATCGCCAACTTCAGACTCAGCCTCGCTTGCCTGGGTACGTTGGGTAGACGTCTTTGACGATTCTGCCGCGGTCCTCTCGGCTGGATCACCGAGAAGTTGCCTGGCCAAAGCAGGCTGCTCTTCGTAGATGACAAATTGTTGCTGCCAGAATTCTTGCAGTAATTCCGATTCAACCGCCGTGGGAGGTCGCGTGAGAACAGACCGAAACAAATCGCGTAAAGACACTTCCAACGTGTCGGGACGCCTTTGTTGGTATCGCCTCCCGGCAGCCCGCGCGTACTCGAGCAACATCTCGTCGTTGAGCAGGGTCAACGCCTGCAATGGACTGTTGCTCTTGACTCGCGCCGCAATGCAGGCTTCTCCGCTGGGCGCGTCGAAAGTAGCGTACATCGCAAAAGGGGCCGTCCGCTTCGACATGGTGTACACACTGCGGCGATAGCGATCACCACCCTCACTGACCGGCCATTTCGGGCTACCAAAAGTAACTTCGGTAATGCCTTCCGGCTGCGGTGGTCGTACAGGTGGTCCACCCATGTCCGCGACCAATGAATCGGATGCATTCAACAGGCTGTCGCGTATCAATTCACCGTCTAGCCGTACGCGAGGAAAATAGCTCAACCACCGATTGTCCGGATCCCGCTTCCCGGCATCCGGCGAGACCTGCGAGGATTGACGATATGTACGACTACTTACAATCCTGCGATGTAGCTTCTTCATCGACCATTGATCATCATGCATCCAACGCAGAGCCAACCAATCGAGCAATTCCGGGTGTGTAGGGGACGCGCCCTGCAGCCCGAAGTCGTCCACGGTACGCACTAAGCCTTGGCCGAAGAACGCCGCCCAGGCGCGATTCACAACAACCCGCGCCGTCAGCGGATTGTCCTCAGCAACCAGCCAGTGGGCTAAACCAAGCCGATTGCGAGGCAGATCGGGGCGCATCGCCGGTAAGACCTGCGGGGTGCCTGGCAAGACTTCTTCTTGAGGCTGCAGGTATTCGCCACGGTGGTGCCGAAATGTCTTCCTTTGAAACTCCGCGGGCCACTCCTGCATCACCAAAGTGGTGATCCCTTCGGGACGTCGCTGCAATTCACGAATACGATCCGCGTGTTCCTTCAGCTCGGGCGCCTGCATCAAGAAGCTATTCATCAACTCCTCGCGCTCACTTGGCTCCAATTGATTCTCTGGTTTTAGCAACAACTGCGTCGTGCGATCGGAGTAGTCACGGGCCAGCGGCACATGATTGACCTGTGTCCCACGAAAGCGAAACCGCCCAAGAGAACTCGCAAAGTGACGTCCAAAAGATATGTGCACGCGAATCGGCATACCGGGCGGAATGGGCTCACTGAATGCAAACACTGCCACGTGCCGTTCGCCCTGGCGATCATGGACCGACCAACCGGTTTGTATGTCGCCATCGATCGCCAGACTGGCGGAAACAGGATTGCTTCCGAAGCGATTCTTGGCGTAGGTTTCGGAAGCCGACTCAATCTTTACCTTGGACTTATCAACTTGAACTTCAAACTCAGTCAGAAAGAAATCGCCCAAGGTGCCTTCGTAATAGGTCGAACCGGGACCGCGGGCTGGTAGCCTGGCGTCGGGTAAAGCCTCCAATTGAATCGCGGTTAGGGGAAATGTCGACGGCGCTAGGTCCACGTAATAGTCGTCTCGTTTGGCTGTGTCGCCCGATGCGAAAATCGATTGATCCTCTTGGATCGTCAGGATTGGCAAGTTGCTCGTCGCCGCGGTCGGTCGCAGGATCTGCCATGCGCACGCGTTTTCTCGCTCGTTCTTCAACCACTGGGCGAAGGCAACTTCCAGAGTTGTAGTTGTAGCAGCAACTGGCGAATCGCCCTGGTTGGTCAACTCGGCTGGACTATTTGCCTCATGGCGAGTCTCAGTTGGCGTCTCACCTTCCTGGGCAATTGCTTTAGCGTGCTGAGTAGCCTTCGGGTCCGTGTCCGTGAGATCCGTTGTATTCTCTGGCCAATGACTCGCAAGCTCATCCAACAGCTTACGCGCCTCCTGCTGATTCCGCTCCCACTGCTCCTGAACATCCTCGGAATGAAGCTCCAGCTGAGGTTCATCCGCATTGTTGAGCAACGCCATCAGTTGATAGTATTCCTGATGAGAAATCGGATCGTACTTGTGCGTATGGCACTGGCAACATGCCAAAGTCAGCCCCAGCCAGGTCGTGCCAGTAGTCGCCACGCGATCCGCCATCGCATGAAAACGAAATTCCAGCGGATCAATACCACCTTCTTCATTGAGCATCGTATTGCGATGGAATCCAGTGGCGACTCTCTGCTGCACCGTCGCTCCTTCCAACATATCTCCTGCAATTTGCTCAATGGTGAATTGATCGAAGGGTTGATCGTTGTTGAGCGTTTGAATCACCCAATCCCGATAGGGCCAGATCGATCTCTCTCGATCTTTCTCATAGCCGTTGGTGTCCGCATAACGAGCCAGATCGAGCCACAGTCTTGCCCAGCGTTCTCCGTAGCGTGGCGAAGCTAACAAGGAATCCACCAACTGCTGATAAGCCCGTTCATCAATCTCCCGGCTTTGCTCCGGTATTTCCGACTCATTGGTTCCCGCCTCATAGTTCGGCCGTAGGCGTCGCACCCAAGCATCCGCCTCTTCCACCGTCGGCGGCAGGCCGATTAAATCAAGGTACAAGCGACGCACAAGCGTGTAAGGATCAGCTTCTGCGGAAGGTTGCAGGTCCTGCTTCTGGAGTTGATTCAGCACAAAAACATCCACGCCATTCAGCGGCCAGCTTGCGTCACCTGGAGGCTCATTGCCGCTCGCTTCCGGTTGCGGCTCAGCCAGGGGTTTGAAAGACCAGTGTTGTTGCCATTCCGCGCCCTGCTCAATCCATTTTTCAATGAGAGTTACTTCCTCACGGCTCAGCGATTTATTGGATTCCGGCGGTGGCATCATCACGTCCGGGTCCTGACTGGTAATCCGCACGAACAACTCACTGGCGGCCGCGTCTCCAGGTACTACGGCCGCGTAGCCGCCCAGATCTTCCACTAATCCAGACTGAGTATCGAGACGCAGGCCTGCCTCGCGGGCTGTCTCGTCAGGGCCGTGACACTGGAAGCAACGATCCGAGAGCAGCGGACGAATAGAATCGGAAAAGCTGACTCTCTCCTGCGTTTGCGCGTTCGCAAGACTGGTCGCAAGACAAACCAACAAACACCAGCAACTGCTTGAACCCGCTTTCATGCCCCACTCGCCCATTCTGTCAAAACCGTTGCTTCACTTCCCACGACATAGCGAAAAGCCATTTCCGACGGCCTGCATAGTTATCACGCAACCTAGATTCAGGCCTGCCGCTGGCCGACCAATTTTTGGACTCTTCTCGCTGAACTTCGCCAACTGGTTACTAGGCTCGGCCTAGTAACCCAGTGTTTTGTAGGCACTGCCTACGGCGCTTGTAATCCCAGCTATGAAGTTGCTTGGCCAGCCCTCGAGGCAAAGCCAACGAAGTCGGCACCTTCCAAGGCAGAGCCTTGGAACGAGGGCCGCGCAAGGTGGCGATCAGCGAGAAGTGTCTATTCTAGTGATCAATTAATCATAGTTTAGTCGATCTTGCGCTGAGAGCTGCCCAAAGTGCAGAGACTCACTCATTGAGCGTGTGTGTTTCGACAGCATGCTCTTCGTTCGCCTTGAGCTCAACCGACCCTAACCAGTGATCGTCTTGCCCAGAGGCGTTGTCAGCTCTCAAGAGAATCTCTGCGCCGATGGGCATGCCTTTGAAACTGAAATAGCCGTCAGCATCGGTTTTGACTTTCTGGCGGTCGACTTCGAATCCGTAAAACCGGTTGAAATCCCGATCCTTCGCTGTGTTCATTAAGCGAAGTGTGGCGTGGACAGTCCGCGCACCAATGGGATTACCCTTCGAATCTACCAAACGTCCATCGAGCTGCTTTGTGGGCTGCAGTTGCAGACGCATGATGCGATTGGGATTTTCTGCGAGCACGACACCAGCCATCGAGCGGTTCTTAGCAATTGCTAACGCACCTACTGCAGTGGCCTGTGTTTGCATTTGAAACACACCATCTTCTCGCACTGCAAGTTCCTCATGGCCCCTTGTTTCACCGTCTATCGACCCGGCTATTATGACAATATCGTCAGTCGACACGGGCTGGCTAGCATCTTGTAGCACCACTCCGAGGACCGCGCGAGGTTGATCGATTTCACGGTGCAGAGCAACCGCGTTTTGTTGTCCAGCTATGATTGGCAACTCTTGCGACGTTTGCCAATCCGCATTGTAGATGCTGAGTCTCACGTCCTTACCCGATTCAACTGCGGCGGTGGCCTTTCCGAGCTCGTCCGTGTAGACATAACGGTCCCGAGCCGAGCTCCCGGACCGTTGCTTGCCGTCCTCGATCCACTGATAATCGTGGGTTTGGCGAACATAAACCGGCTGATTCGCTATTGGACGCCTCGCTTTGCCTGCGGTAACAGCGATGGACAGCGTCTCGGGTTTCTGGAGGTGGAGGATGGCGGTAGCCGCGGGCCTATCGTTGGTGGGAGCTGGTATCAAATCAACCATATCACTGACGTCACGTGTATCGTTGATGAACACGCAGTACGTTGCATCTGGTAACACATCGGCCGCAAAGCTCCCATGTTCGTCCGTCACGGACGTGATGAAATCACTACGCCCCTCTTGTTCACCTTGGAAGCTTCTCCAGAAGACGCAGTATCCCGCTCGGGCCCCTTCATCGCAGTCCAGCTTGCCAAACACTGTTCGTCGCAGCATGCGTGGTTTAACCTGCACCACGAAATCGCCGTCGATCCACTTTGATTCACCATCAATCACCCACTGCTCGCTGTTCAGATCAACGTAGCAATGAACTTCCTCCCAATCGGGAAACCAATCGAAGACGGCTTCGCCATCCTGGTTGGTAACCATGCGCGAGGCTTGGATACTGCCCAAAAAATTAAAGTTGGGTGCTGGCGTCGCCACCTGCAGAAACATAACAAGGTCGGTGCATGGATTACCCTGGCCA
Organism: bacterium; assembly: GCA_024743355.1. GTDB lineage: Bacteria > Planctomycetota > Planctomycetia > Pirellulales > Pirellulaceae > Aureliella. Next base: position 2,060 of record JANSWS010000197.1, on the reverse strand, counting down.
TCGACGACTCGAATCTTCTGCTCACGGCACGCGAACAATTCGATTGTCTGAGTATCCGCATTTGGGTCGCGGACAGGCCCTCGACTGAATTGAAATCCACCAAACAGTGGCTCGTCGGTCCAGGCAGTCAAGCTACTGCTCCGTTCGTCAGGAAGCAATCCGATTTCGACGCCACCCGCTTCATCCGACAGAAAGTGCAGCATCGCACCTGAGGAGGTTTGAACATCTAGGTTGGCGTTCGCGACCGGCGTATTGTCGTGAACGAGCTTGGCTTTGACGGTTCGAGCACTTGGGTGCAATGTCAGAATCAACCCGTTCATCGCGATTTGCCGCAACGCGGGACGCATCACGCTTACACTAGCACGCCTTTTGGCATCCCTTGATTCAGCTTGAATTTGCAGCGAGTGCCAGTCGGCTCGGTGTGCAGGCAGCCACACATCGCACCGGTGTCCGTCCAATTTGGCATCCATCGCCTGACTGGAATTGTTATCTCGTATCGCCACAGAAATCGAGGGATCTTGGGCGGGCTGCCCATCGACATCCAAGATTTCGCATTGGATTCGCATCTCCATATTGTGCAATTCGCCGCGAATCCAGTCCTTACTGGTTTGACTGGCCGTCACAACACCTGAAAGGACGCTGCAACTTACCGCCAATGGAACGAGACAGCTGAATTGCGACAGGTAACGCCAAAGGCAACGAACTGTAGCGAGCATAAACCAGCCTTTTTGATGGTAAGTACTGTCCAAGACTGATCCTCCGGCTTTAACTCGGAATGAGACGGAAGCATACAAAACCATCACCTCGATTCGCCAAATGAGTTCTCCAGATCTTGGTGCCATGAAATTCTAACAGACAAACCCCAAATTTCCGGCCGTCTTGATGTGAAACTACGGCGCCATTTTGATCATCACCATGGTTCCCGGCTTTCATGCTGGAAAAAAATTAATGCTGGCTCTTCAAGACAGTCTTTGACTTGGGATTGCGGCATGGATTAGGCTACTTTGACAGCCTATGTCCACCAATCTGCTAAACGCTCGATTTTGGCATCCAAGTATGAACCGCATCCTGCCGCTTGCCTTGGTTGAACAACAGCTGTGAGTACCGTAGCAACATGGCACGGGATTTGTTTTAAAAAGTATCTGGTTGGAGCTCTTTTGGTTTTGGCGGGAGCCCGCTTTGATCGATCCCGATTCGCTTGAAATTCAGACGCTGCTTTCTCGTGCCATTCAAGGCGATGCTGAGGCATTCGCGGAACTGCTTACTTCGTTTCGCCCACGACTGGAACGCTTGATTGAACTGAGAATGGATAAGCGGATGCTTGCACGACTCGATGTGGCTGACGTAATCCAGGAAGTACACTTGGCGGGCCTGCAGAAGATCCGCAGTTTTTGCGTGCGTGACAACATACCTTTTTATGTTTGGTTGCGTGCCATCGCCCTGAACAAGTTGAGAGAACTTCATCGGCGCCACTTGACTGCGCAGAAGCGATCTGCCGCTAATGAACGCTCATTAGCTCTGGAGCCGACCTTGGGTTCCGATTCTGCCGTTCTCGCACGTCAATTCGCCGACAGTGCGACATCGCCCAGTGTAGCCGCGATGCGTCAAGAAGTGAAAGTCATATTGGAAGAGCTGATCAACCAACTCCCAGCAGGAGATCGGGAAATCATAGCGTTGAGGCATTTTGAACAACTCAACCCGACGGAAGCTGCATCTATTTTGGGTATCAGCGACAAGGCTGCCGGCATGCGTTACATGCGGGCACTACGCAAATTCAAGGAGCTGATTAACGATCGCCTTGGAGATATTTCCTCTGCAATTCTTTGACCGCCAGTTCGAAAACACATTCGAATTGGCGAGGTTCACTGGAAAGAGCCGGTTGCGTTGGATTCCACGTCCAGCTGCAAACTCTGTAATTCTTTTTGCTTCGTCAGAAGAATCTGTGGGTGAATTTTGGTTCCGGTAGGGCGCCCAAATTGTGATAGAGGGCAGTTTCGTAAGCTTCTTGTGTCCGGAAGCCATATGATTTTCTGGTGATCAGTTTTAGTTTGTTGTTTAAG
>JANSWS010000323.1 GCA_024743355.1 bacterium | reverse complement strand
TCCTTCATCTTGAAGGCCGTTCCGCCCACGGTCAGCACGCCTTGCCGGAACACGAACGGGGGTTGGCTGGATGGCGTGAGCGCCGGGAAGTTTGCCGACACGTCGTCGATCACGGTTCGGCTTTGGGCTTCGATGTTCCAGGCGAGCCGCAGGATGGGATCGGAGTCGCTGGAGCTGAACACCGCGCTGGGCGTGACGCAGTTGTTGTAGCGGTAGACCTTGTCGACGTAGGGGTCCGCATGTCCGAACTGGAAATACTGGCAGATGTTGCCTGGGAGCTTCTGGTTGGTGGCAAAGGCCCCGTCGCCGGCGATACACATCAGAAACGATTGCAGGTCGTTGGCTCGGGGAACCAGCTCGATCGAGCCACTGGGCGCGACTTGATCGATCTGCTCGTCGTTGATGCGTTCCCAGCTTACGCTGTCGATCCCGTCGTCCTGGACCGTGGTCGTGTTGCCCACGAGTCCTTTCCGGCGAGCGCGGAACTGTCGGGTAAAGGCTGCGCCGCTGGCCGTGCCGTATTCCGCAATGGCGAACTCATGACCGCGACCTACGTTGGCTGCACAATTACTCATTCCGTTGACCCTCAGAAGATACCGGCTGGCTGCTCCGTTTCGCACCGGAAGACGATGGTTGAGCAGTCGTGCTTTCGCACCCAATGCTCGGGCAGGTACACCGCTCCGGGAACTACGTTCACGGTATGGACCTCGGGTACATCTGCCAGGGGACAACGGTGAAAGCTCTGGGCGATTTTCTGCCGGATGTTCAGCATGTGATCCATGCCTTCGTAGAGCCGCTGTCCGATTTGCCGGACCAGCAGGAGCTGGACCGCATACTGGACCGTGTCGGAGCTGTTGGTGGCGTCCGTGTAGCTCTCAGGCACGGGGAAGTAGAACGCGCAGGTATTGCGTCCCTCGACCAGATCCAGCTCCATGTCGGCCCGATAGGGCAGCTTCACGAGCCGGTGATCGTCGCCATCGACCGAGACGGTGGGCAGGGCGAGATTCATGACGAACTCGCGGATCGCCTCCATGATCTGCCAGTGGTAGGGCAGGGCTCCATCGGAGCAGCGAAAGAAGATCGGAGTAGCGAACTCATTGGCCGCATTGACCGCCGTGGCGATGTACGGCCCCATCTCAGCGGTCTGGAAGTCGAAGTTGCCGCTGCCGATCGAGCCGATGTTGGTGAAGGCCCGTTCCGCCGTGGAGCCGGTGAAGCGGCTGACGAGCAGATTTGCCAGCCCGCCGTCATTGGTGACTGAGATGGTGGCTCCGGTTCCGTCGGCTTGATTGGTCGCGGTTAGGCTGATGCTCATGCGAATACCCGCTGGTTGATGATCGGCATGGCCGCTTCGGCGAACACGTCCATGACTTGCAGCATGTCCTCGTCCCGGACGTAGAAGAACTCGCGGGCGGGCACGCGGCCTTCGCCGCTCTGCTGGGTTCTGGCGTAGGGGATCTCCGTCCCGTCGATGCCGAACACGATCTCCCGATCGCCGATGATCTTCTTAGCCTTGGGATCGTCTATGTTGGTTGCCGCCGCGTACATCGTCCACGTCAGCCTGAGCAGCGGGTGTTCGCCATGGAGCTTGATCGTCAGCGGTGCGTGGGGCAACCAGGACTCGCCGGACTCGGCCTGTTGACGCTGGAAGTTATCGCCGACGAACTCGGCGCAGCTTCGGGCTGCCTGCTCCAGTGGGTCCTTGAACGACTCGCGTTCCAGCTTTCCAGACGCGGCCCCAAGTAGATTGGCGAACTCGTAGGCGTCCATGCTTACGTCCTTTGGGCTGCGTAATCCACTGCGATCGTGCCGTGCTTCAGAACCTCATGAGCATCCAGATCCCACAGCGCCCATCGCATTTTCTGCTTGCACTGAGTGACCGCAGCGGGGGTGGGGAAGGAAACCGAACCGGCTGCCACCGTCATGCCTGCCAGTGAGACGCTCGCCACGAACTTCTTGCCCATCGTCTCGACGACGAACTCCAGGTTCCGGCCCCGGTAGTCCTCGTCCGTTTCCAGCTCGATCACGACCAGTTCGCCGACGAACAAATGGATCTCGGTCTTTGGTGCCGACAGGCTCCTGGTCGCGTAGGATGTGCGCCAGAAGGGCAGATCGAGTGGATCTTGGGATACGCCCGCCGTGATGGTGATGATGCCTTCGTAACTCTCGACGTAGCAGACGCCCGATTCAGCCGCCGTGAGTGCTTCGTAGCCGACTCCGCTGGCGAACTTCACCCAGGCGAAACCACCGTCGAGCAGCAGGCCCGAACTTAATCCCGCGCCGCGGTAGACGTTGCCCTCAAACATGCCGCCATTAAAGACCCGCGTGCCGATGCTGCTGATGGCCGACCCGCCTGTGGCGTTGCCGCGCTGGTAGGCTCCTTGCAGGATTTCAACCGCGATAGCGTTGTCGATGCTTCCGCCTTGCGAGTTGCCGATCATGGTCACGCCGTCGGCGATCTCGACCGCGATCACATTACCGAAGGCTACGCTACCGCTGGTCGCACCGAAGACGTTGCCGATCAGCTTTCCTCCGCGAGCGTCGTGCTCCAGTGCCGGCCTATTTACAGTTCCGTAGCAGTTGCCCGTGATGTTGACATTCCACCCACCGCTGATTTTCACCGTGGGCAATCCGCCTGAGTCTTGTGACGGCCCGTAGATGTTGGCCACAAGGTCCACGTTGTGCCGTCCGCTGATGGTCAAGCAAGTTGCTGACCCGGATCGGACTTCTCCCGCGTCCAGGGTGGGAGCCGAGAGTCCCACGGTGAACGTCCCGCCTGGATCGTAAGGCGCGGACTTGCCGCCGTTCTCGTTGCTTAGCAGGGCCACGTCGATATTTTGGTCGATGGTCACGGTGAACGTGTTGGCGTGGACGGAGTCTCCCGGCTGGGGGAGTGTGCCTCCGTTCCAGATCGCGGGATTGCTCCAGTTTCCGCTTGCCACTGCCCAGCGTGTTGCCATCAGGGTGTCCTTTGCGGAACGTAGAGCACGCCTATCTCACCTTCCATGAGCACTTCATTTCCAAGCGTGTCCCACAGCGCCCACCTAACTTGACGGGCGCACGAAGTCAGTGCTGCTGGCTTGGCGAATTGAAAGTTGGTGGTGTTTTTTGTCACTGCGCCGTCGGGTACGGAAGCAATGGCCTTTCCATCCAGAGTCTCGAAAACTAGCTGAACCGTCACTGCGGAATAGTCAGCAGACTCGACCGTCTCGACTCCGGTTTCGCCAACGTGCATCGTAAGGTCTTTTCTGACAGCCATATCAACCATCCTAGATGGGAGGATCTGGAATCACTTCATCGGGGTCGTCGGCTGCCGTGCATTGCACCCGCAGTCGTGTCTGCTGCATCTCGCTGGAGATCGACTCCACGGAGAAGAACTCGCCCGATTTGACGACTTCGATCACGTCCTCTTGTTTGAGAGTGATGCCTTTGGCGTCCAGTTCTCGGCGAATGAACTTGAACACTTCGGTGTCCCCGTCACTGATGGCATTGCCGCTGCGGAACTCGGTGTTCTCGATCGAGCTTTCGTCATGCCGCTCCGCAAACAGTGTCTTGCCTTCGCTCCAGGCGTCCCCGGACTGCCGGACGTAGACCCGGACCTTGACCCGTCCGGGCATCTTCTTGGCGAACCTGCTGGCGATGAACGCACGCGATACCATCAGAACAGCCTCGCGTAACGCGACAGCGTGGCCACAGCCGCGTAGGGCAGAGCCGCCATCTGGTCCATCGACAGATGCTGGTAGCTGTAGTAGTCGAGGTTCTCACTGGCGAACGTGCCGCCTTCCTTCGACTCCATGATGCCCGTCACCAGCATGGACGCGGCCAGTTGGAGATCCATGGGCACCTGAGCATAGAACCCAGCCACGTACTCCAGCCGCACGCTTTGCCGGCCTGCTGCGTACTTGCGGCGGATCAGCTCACGGCCTCCGAACGTCGCCACCGGGACGGCCTTTTGCCTGAGCCGGATACCGGCCTTGATCCCGACGGACTCGAACGTCTCGTACTCGGTGGCCTCCAGGGGTTCGACACCCGTATCGGCCCACAGTGTGTTTTCGTCGGCTCGTGTCTTGACCGAGATGATCGAGAACACCGGGGCAGGGTGGGCATACACCTTGCCGCTGCGAGCCCGCGTTTCGTAGACCTTCACGGGCAGCACCCGCGTTAGCGCAGCCAGCGCGTCCGTGGTCGCCACCTTGATGAAGTCCGTCCCGCACTCCAGTGTCCCGCAGTCCGTCACTGTGTACGGGTTGTTGTCGGTTCCTGTTCCGAACAGCCAAACCGAATCGCCTACTTCGTATCTTCCGCCCGCGATCTCGATGGTGAACACGTCGCTAGCTTCCGTGGAGCTGATGACTTCGCTTCCGAAGGCGAGCCCGCTGAGTCTTTCCGCGATGGCCTGCGCAGCCTTGAGCCCGAAGCGGAGTTCCTCGTTGGAATACTCCGTCTCCGGGTTGAGTCGGTGGAAGCTAGCTAGCGTGAAGATACCCGACATGGATTACTCGGCGTCCTTTAGCAGTGCGTGGCAGGCGTCCAGGATGATTTGTCGGGTCTTTTCTCCGACTCCGTCAAAGACGGTGATCTTCTTTTCCGCGTCGTAAGCCATCAGCTCTTGGACGCTGTTGATACCGGCCTTGTAGAACTCGTCTACCAAGCTGGCCGGGATCTTGTGCTCGGTCAGCAGGTCGATCGAGATGGGAGCCTTTTCGGGGCTTGGCTTGTCGCCCTCGTCCTCGCCTGAATCAGCTTCTGGCTCGTCCGGCGTAGGCGGTGGGTCGGGTTCGGTCTTTTCAGGATCTTGCTTGACGGGCTCTACCGGATCTTCGGGATCGCCGTCTGGATTGGCCGGCAAGAGATCGCCGAAGTCCAATTCGGAATCTGCGTACAGGATCGGCACACAGAGTTTGGCGTCACTGACCGCCTCGTCCACGACGGGGCTATGGTCAATCTCGTCGATGAAGTCGGGAATATTGAACTGCGTGATCCGCGACTTGAGGATCTCGGCGGCGGCCTCCAGTTCATCGGAAGTGCAACCTTCTTCGGTGGCCTTGCTGACAAGGAGGGTTGCCGCCCGCAGGCACGCCTGGGCGACTCCTTCGATGGTTCGATTACGGAAGGCCACAAATCCCTGAACATTGTGGCTGAAGAACAACTGCCGTGCGATTTCGTAGATCATCCTGACACCTAGCTAGAGTTGAGAACGGAACGATTGCTTCGAGTGTTGATCTGCTCCGTTTCAACAGCAAGGTTTCACGAAAAAAGCCCCGCATCCTGAGACGCGGGGCTTCGGCAATGTTGCGAGCCGCTAGGCTTGCTTAGGCGAGATGGCTGTTGGCCTTCTGGCCTTTGTAGGCTTGGCCGCTTGGCAGGTAGAAGATACCGCCGAGCTGAGCGTTGGTTCCCACGTCAGCGACGTTCACGCGAATGTGCGTGAAGTCGTTGTTGATGTCGAGATCCGTGTCTCGGATGAAGATGGCGACAACCAGTTCATTCTCGGCACCGTTGATGCTGTCGGTGTCGAATGAGCTGACCTTGTTTTCCAGGTTCACGCTGGCCACGTTTTGCCACACGTCGTCGGCGGCGTCGATGGCCGTGCTGCCGATCTTGTAGTCGATCTTCTGCACGGTGAGCGCCTTGGCCCCTGTGCCGGAAGCATCTTTGGCTTGTTCGAAGGAGATCACCGGATCATCGCCAGCGGTTCCAACCGCAGCCACGACGATCGCGTTGACACCTTCAACGTCCTTGGTGTTGAACCAGCGGCCATTGACGGCAGCGGCTGAAAGGTCGACCGGAATCGCACCGACAACGAAGTCGGAAACTTCCGAGATTGCACCGCATCGTTCCATTTGTCATTTCTCCGTTATCGGAAGTCTGCTTGATGTGACGGGGACCGGACTATCCGGCCCCCGGAGTGTTACTGGCCGCTAGCTGCTTACGCGCGAGTGGCCAAGGTGATGAACGGGCTGCGAGTCTGAGCCGACTGCTCGAAAGTGATCGGCGTGTCGTACATCGGGCGTCCCGAGATTCGGAACGTGAACTTGATGCACAGCAAGTCTCGCAAGAACTGGACGTGCGGGCTGGCAACTTGGTTGATCTGACCCTTGTTGACGCTCAAGTAATACTTGAAGTCGCAGAGCATGATGTCGCCTTCGTCACCCAAGGTCGAGCAATGCTCGGTTGGGATCATCGGTCGTCCCATGAGCGTGGCGTAGGGGCTTTCGCTCAAGCCTCCGGGAGGCATGTAGGTCAACTGGCCGCTGTTGGCACCCGTTGCGTAGAACAACTTGTGCAACTGAGGCTCGATGTCCTGGTTGTAGAGCCAAACCAGATCGGCACCTGGGGTGGACTCCAATCGGCGAGCCCACATCTTGCTCAGGTTTTCCGAGACGATGGTGTCGGCTGTCTGCGAGGTTTCCTTGGGCACCGCGATGCGTGCTGAGGATTCCAGGATACCGACAGGAGCGCCGCTGCCCTTACCGCGAAGCAAGGCTCGATCGAGCTGATAGTCGATTTCCTCTTGGACCGACTCGATGATGAACTGCTCAATGGCGTAGCCTGAGTCGCTCAGCATTTCTTCGGTGATGAATACGGCGACAGCCAGCTTGTCCAGCTTGATGTCGGTCGAATCGAACTTGACCTGGCTCTCGGTGATCGCGTCGGCTTCACCCAACCAGTAACCCAGGGCACCACCGTGGCGGTTTCCGTCGGTTCGGTTGGTGTCGCGTCGGCGAGGGAAGGCCATGCTGTTGCCGGTCACGGTGTAGCTGCGGGTTCGCTGCCACAGGCCGTTTCCTTCGTAGACCATGCGAAGGATCTCGGGGGAATACTCGGGCAGAACCAGAGCACCGCCGTCTTCGAACTCGGTGATGTTGGCACCGGGGAGTGCCTTCTTCAGACCGGAGATTCCCTTGGTCCACTTCGCGGTCCACTCCTTCTCGTTCCGCATACCAACGCGGCAGAAGTCGCCGAAGGACTTGAACATTCCCATGCCGTCGTCGGCATAGGCTTGCGGCACGGTGAGCGGTGCGTTGCGGTAGAACGGACGACCGCGAACAGCCTTGGCTCGCGAGAGCTGCGGATCGGACTGGAAGTAGGAAATGGAGGGCAACTCACGATTGCCGCCACCCAGGTGGATGTTGCTGGGCTCTTGGCCTTTCTTGTCGGCCAATTCAACCAGCCGGTCTAACTTGCTGTCGATGTTGTCGAGGCTGCTCGCCATGTTTCAAATCCTTACTTTTGAGCTGATGAATCCTGGTAAACTGCGGAGCCTGACTTAGGCCGGTTGCTTTGCGAACTTGTCGATCAGCGTGTCCAAGACCTTCTCGATCTTTTCCACGCGAGCGGTTTCTTCTGGAGTCCAGCCAGAGTTTTGCTTGGACTTGTAGCTTTTCGCCCGAGACTGCAACATGCTCAAGTCTCGGACAGTGGTCTGGATCAAACTTTTGGCTTTGCCGTCCAGCTTCTTGTCTTTGAGGATGGTTCCCAGTCGCGCGGCCATGCCGGCAAGCTGGAATCGAGCGTTGGCGTTTTCCTTCACCCAGCTCTTAACCATCTCTTCGTCGGGTGATTCACCCGTGGACGCGAGAGCGTCTTGATCGGGATAGATGCTGCTGTAGGCACCTTCGATGGTCGCCAGCTCAGCTCGCAGGTTATCGCACACGCTTTGCATGGCCTCGATCACTTGCGGGTTCTCGACCTGAGCGATGGCTGCTTCGCAGTTGCCCAAGAACTCAGCCAGCTTCTCGTGCGAAGCGGACATGACTTCCGCACCCATGGGCTTGGAGCCGGTGGGCAGATCGTCGTCGTCGACATCTTCATCTTCGATGTCGTCTGCCTTGGCGACGGTTTCCTCTTCGAGAGAGGTCTTGGCCATGGCCTCTTCGTCCTGCATCTTGGCCATCTCTTCGTCGGTGTCGGCCTTGGCCATTCCGGTTTCTTCGTCAGTTGACTTGGCCGCGTACTCTTCGTCGCTGCCCTTGTCCATTTCGTCTAGGGACTTGGCCTTGAACCGCAGCAGCTTGAGCGTATCACTGTCGTACTTGCTGGGCTCGCTGAGAGCCTTGGCCAAACCAAGCGCCGACAGCTTGTTCACCTGTTCTTTGGTCAAACTCTTGGACATTAAATCAACTCCATTGACAATGGTTTGTGTTTTGCCTGGACGAACAGCGCGAAGGCACTTGGCGAGTGTCGGCAGTAATCGTTGTCCTCCGACTGAGCCTTTAGCGAGGATTCGCTCGCTGGCCTCCATCTGCAAGTGCAGCACTTGGGAAAGTTTCGAGTCCTTGGTGAGTGCTTTGGCGTAGGCATCCGGGTTGACTCCCACGGTGCATTCGCTCCACTCGATCATTTGAGAAGCACCGGCATACGTTCTTCCGTCGGGTGCTTGGTGGCTTCCTTCTGGGAGCGGCAGGACGTGGATGGACGCGGCTCGCAGGAATCCTTCTTCGATCAGACCGAACATCTGGTAGCTCAGCTCGTCGCGCTGGCTATGGAATGCACGGGCATAGATGGCGTCTTCTTCGAAGTCGTACTGGACGTGCAGGACGCCGTTTTGGTCGATGCTTTTGGCGATGGGTAGCGGGATGCCGGTGAAGCCGTGCTCGTATTTGACGACGCCTGTGTTGGCATAGTCGGTCCAGTCCACGCCGGATGGTTCGATGATCTCGCCTTCACGGTCCACTCGTGGCGTACAGATGCGGAATCTCGCCGACAGGTTGGACGGGTCGATGTCCAGATCGGGATTCATTTGCATGAGATGCACGCCGCCACTTTCGGATGGCGTGAGCACTTCGGAAGCGAAGCTGAGTTCATCCATGCTAGATTTCGCCCTTTTCCTTGGCCTTGCTCAACCAGTATTGGACTTGCCGTGGCGTGACCCCGAGTCGATTTGCGATGTCGACGTTGGTCAGACCCGGATTGGTTTTTTTGATCGAAACGGCTTTTGCCCGAGTCTGGGCGCTGGCAACTTCCTTGCGCCCGGTACGGTATCCCATGATTTCTTACCTCCGTGCTCTCAAAATCGTGCTGGCCTGAGACAAGTGCAAACCGGCACGCGGGAAAAAGTCATCCAACTACCTTGCGCCACTCCAGCCAGCATCTGCAATTTGGATGCGGGCTTCCGGGGCCGTCGGGGAAGAACAGCCGCCAATCCGTGCGGCCATCCATGGGGCTGCATTGGTCACAAGATCCCGGCTCCGTGCGCCACACGGCGACGACGCGGGTGGTGGAGTAGCTGACGATGTCGCGTTCGGCATCCATCTCAGCGGAGCTTTGCAGCTTGGATAGCTCGGTGGTGGCGATGGTACTCGCGTCGGATTCCGTGAGCCTGTGCTTGTGCGGCACGCGAATACCGTCGATTTCCTCGTCCAGCCGGTTTTCGAAGATGCTCCACAGCCGGTCGCGGTAGCTTTGGATGCGGCTTTCGAGTCCGGGGATCTGTTTGACGACGACCCCG
>JANSWS010000493.1 GCA_024743355.1 bacterium | reverse complement strand
GGTTAGCAGGCGTGTTCCATCGGGCGAGAATGCCACTGAAGAAATGCTGTCAGGCTGCTGTCGTGACCAAACCATCTTCATTGATGACACATCAAGTATGCTTACGACTTTGCTTTCCGCATCTTGCGCAAATGCCAGGAATTTGGAATCCGATGAAATGTCTGTACACGTCAACCTGCCAAACCCGGTCAAATGTTGCATTGGCAAATGATCACCGTTGAGATTTCGCAAATATACCTGGCCATCCTTTCCGCAGGATACGAACCACTCGCCGTTGGGTGCGACAGCGATGGCTTCGACGCCTTTTACATGATCGTGAAAAGTTTGGTGGAACTGCCCATCCTTCCAATGCCGCACACGACCATCGTTGCCACCGCTGATCAGCTCATAGGTGTCCGCAACGAAGGCGACGGAATAGGCGCTGCCCTCGTGAGCGTCCAGTTTGTGTAATAGATTCGCAGCAGCGACGCCCCATACACATAGAGTTCCGTCGTCGCCTGCTGAAGCCAGACGGCGTGAATCGCTTGAAAACGCCAGACTATTGATCTCGACTTGTCCGCTTTCAATTTCGGTTCGTAGTCGTCCGCTTCCGCTGTCATAGATGCGAATGATTGCGTCTTGGCCTGCGGTTGCGATCAGCTGATGATTGGGTGACAAGCAGACGCAATAAAGTGGGGATTCAACCTCGGCTATTTGGTAGCCTTTGGGACGAGCAGCTCGCGCTAGGAAATACCACTCACTTCCCCGCAGATCTCTCTCTCCTGCCGTCGGAACATAGGTCGACAAGATGTCATAAACCGTTTTCAGATCACCTTCATAAAAGTATTTTCCAGCCAGCCGGATATCCGAGCCGTACTGCAGTCGACGCGAATAAAGCTCGCTGGCTTCCGCACGGGCACTAGCCTCCAAGAGTTGCTGGTTCGACTGGGTCAGCTTTTGATTCAGGTCCCTTAGCTGACCATTGTAACGAACGAGTCCGATCACGAATGCGGCAAGACAGCAGCCAATAGCAAGCAGAACAGCCAGGTGTTGCGGGTGTCTTCGCCCCCAGCGAAAAAGCTGATTGGCCGCGCTAAGCGGCCGCGCTTGAGTAGGTTGGTAATTCAGGAACCGCTGCAGATCCTCGGCCAGTTCCAGCGCAGAGGGGTAGCGATCTGCCGGATTTTTCTCCAGGCAGCAAGTGCAAATGGCAGACAAGTCTGCCGGTATGGACGGCTTGATGCGGCTTGGCGTCGTCGCAGTTTCCGCCAGCAGAGTTTGGATTGTCTTACCAGTCGTTGCCCTGGCGAACGGATTCTTGCCGGTAAGACACTGATAGAGAATTACGCCTAAGGCGTGGACGTCAACGCCTATCCCAATCGACTGGTTGCTGCCAACTTGCTCAGGAGCCATGTAGGGCAACGACCCTAGCAGCCCTCCGGTCTGAGTAAGTGTGTCCGAATTAAGATCTTTCGCCAGCCCGAAGTCGGCCAGTTTTGGAATGAACCTTGACGAGAAACTCGCCGTGCCCGAGTTCACCTGATGAAGCTTCTGCCTTCCGATCCCAGATTCTTGGCGCCCAACAAGACTTGCCTCTTGTAGCAAGACATTGCCCGGTTTCAGATCGCGGTGAACAATTCCCTTCTGGTGTGCCAAGTGAACTGCTCGCGCGAGCGTTTCGATCAGTTGGGCGGACTCGCGAACGGTTAGTTGCTGAGTCTTCAGGAAATCTGCAAGGCTTCCGGCCCTGCAATACTCCATCGTGTAGAAGGGCTCTTCGTGCTGAATATTGATTTCGTAAACATGCACAATGTTGGGATGCTGGAGACGTCGAAGCGCTTGCACCTCGGCGCGAAACCGCTCCATTCCACGCTGGCTGAGACTGAGATCGGTCCGCAGTACCTTGAGAGCCACCAGGCGTCCCGTGTCATTTTCTCTCGCAAGCAATACTCTTCCCATACCGCCACTGGCAAGCTGCCGTTCTATGCGGTAGCCGACATGCATCCAGCGACTGGCGGTGGCTCCGGGCAGTTTCCCTAAGTCAAACTGGTCCTTGGGATTCCAGTCACAGAATGGGAGATTGGGGTGATGTTCTTCGGCCAAACGCACGATCAGCGCTTGGTGAGCTGGGAAGGATTGTAGGTAATGCTGGAGGGAAATCTGCTGTCCATGTCCGGCATCATGTTCCCATTTCAATAGCAGTAGTTCACGGAGTAGAATCGGCTGCAGTGATAATTCAAAGCGTCTCAAATACTGCTGGAGGTTCGGATCTCTTTCCGCCGCCAAACTGTTTTCGAACTGATCGCAGGCCAAATCAATACGTCGCGCCGCATCCGCAGAGGGCATCCTTGTAGTATCCGCACTTTCATCCTTCATTCGCTGATGAGTGTCCCGCTTTTGAAAGTGCAACTGGAATAGAGTGCGCTAGCATTTGAGGAGATGTCATAACCCAGCGTCCTCCTCCCAAATCAGACGGATGGTTTCCAGTTTTCGAATGATGGTGCGGCGTGAGCAACCCAGCTTCTGGGCGATTTGTTCATTGGTATACGCTTGTAATTTCCAAACAGCGATTTCTTGGAGCTTTTGATCGTCCAGAATTAGCAATAACCGCTCGTATTCTTCCAGCAACTGTGCCGCCATGGCCGGAGTGGGTTCTTCAGCCACAATTTCCTCAAGGTTGGGTTCGACGGCTGTGTCGGCCCTTTGGGAATTGGAATGCAGCTTTTCGGCTTCCAGGCCCGTGCTGCGTCGTCGCGAGCGACGCACCTGATCAATGGACTTGCGTTTAGTGATAACGACTAACAATCGCCACAGATCATTACGATCAGCAAGATTTGGAAGTCTGCCTTTTTGAATCGCCAAGAAAAAACTGTTGAAGGCCTCTTGCGCGACGTCCTCCTCATCAGCATGGCGATGAGCTGATTGCTTAAGAATCGTTCGGGCGAGCCCCACGATACGTCGGTGATAGCGTTCCCACAAAGGTTGCGCCGACGCTCGATCGCCGTCCTTGAGCAATTGGATCCAATGGGTTACCGAACCCGGTTGCAACATCACTCGTCTCCGCAAAATGTGAATTGAAGGCATGTCACACTTTCGTTGTGACTTGCGATTAACTCCATAGTTGCAGTTGCTCACATGGTTGCGGCTAGCCCCCCAACTTAAGCAGAATTGGCGTAGGTAGCATAAACCGATGAGCGGCCGACTTCAACCTGTATTTCGCAGGATGTTGCAAACAGTCGATGGAAGAGCGACTCTTCCTCGCGACTCGTTGGGGAGTGTTTTGCGGACCTAGAGCCCAGCATAGCTGGTTGGCGGACAGCAATGCGCAGGCTAGATGGTTTCGCAGCATGATCCGATTGGTAGATCGAGGAGAAGTCGACTTCTGCGCCGAATCCAATTCAGCAAGGCTTGCGCGATAGAACCTTCGTTGATTGAATGCACCTCAGTCGCTGCCCGCAAGAGCGTGTTTGGCGGCTCGGGTGTTGTCTGAGTACGAGCAGTGGGGTCGCGGATTTCGAAGTCTGGTGTGAGAGCTTGGGCTTAGTGTTCGGCTGACGCCGTCACGCGTGGATCCGTCCTTTGACCTCGCGGACCGATTCTCGCGCTGAGCGCAGCCGGACCACGTCCCCACTCTCATGCTCACTTTCTTTCATCCCACCGTAAGCTCATCGCTTTGAGTAGGAGTTTAGTCGTGGTTCACTACCGGTATCTACAGTTGCGATTGTCTGACGCCCAGACGCCCTTCGATGCCGTACGGCAATTTCGCACCACCTATCGGCACCTGAAGTCCGGGCTACTGCGACAGGGAATCATGGACCATTCCCTGTCGTCGAAGGCTTGCTTGTGGCTTCAGCTATTAATGCTCGGCACAGCAACTTTGGCTACCGTGGCAGCCGTTGGGTTCGGCACGCGCGTGCGTAGGATTAACAAGGCGGAAGCCGCTTTGCAGGGGCTCGAGGCCAGGTACGAGAAGATATCAAAGCAACCCGCAAACTACTTCCAGGATTTGCTGTGTTTCAATAGCAGCGATTCACCAATGGATTGGCCTAAAGCTGTTGCCAACTGGATTGCAGCCGACATCGTGGCAGCCAATATTCATGCAAAGGACTTCGATGATGAGCGGCTAGGCTTCATTGAACAGCTTGTTGAAGTTCGCGATTTTGAATTGCATAGCAATCTGGTAACGGATCGTACGCTTGAGCTAATAAGTCGCCTTCCGAATCTCCGGTGTTTGACTTTGGGCGGGGGGCAATTCTCTGCAGTGGGATTGCTGCAGTTGAGAAACCATCCGAAGCTTGCTCGCCTGCGCATTCAAGAGGAGCTATATACTCCCATTGAAATCGCAACTCTTCGGTGTGAGTTGTGCGGAGTGCAAGTTGAAGGTGTCGCCGCGGCTGAGCCTCGATCTGTAATTCTACAGCAATCAGCTCTGATCGCTCAGTAGTTTGCTTCCCTATTGCGAGGCCATCCGACAACACCCGGAAGCATTTTGGTTTTGGATTTACAAGCACGACGCGCCAGCAAGTGTGTGCTTGATGGCGACTGAAGCTCACTCACACTCGCTCTGTGCTTGTATATTCGGGCAAGCCGCTCGATACAAAATGCTTCACAGCGTTGGCCATCCGGATGACGGCATCCTGGCAGGCACTCCTGAAAGAATTGTGCTTCCAGCGTCGGTGGTCCCAAGGTGATCACCGAAGATCGTAAAAGAAAAAAACGCAGTTTAGCAAAACAAGCTCCCAAGCCGTTGTCACACTTCCGGCTTGCGTCGCGATTATCCCTTTAGCCCGATAAATTCTCTCACCGATCGGGTTGTTCTGTATCCCTCCATAGCCCGGCGTTCATCGCGAACTGAATGCCGAGTATCTACCTGTTTTTATTCTTACTTCACGTTTGAGGTCTTTCTATGAACAAGCAACGGATGAGGAACAGCGCGGGCTTTACGCTCGTTGAACTGTTGGTCGTGATTGCCATTATCGGGATTTTAGTGGGTTTGCTTTTACCAGCAGTTCAATCGGCGCGAGAGGCCGCGCGCCGGCTTCAGTGTTCCAACAACATGAAACAACTGGGATTGGGCATCCTCAATTTTGAGAGTGCCTTTTCGAATTTGCCTCCGGGGAACGATGTTCGATTCAACGGCTTGCATTTTCGACTGCTACCCTTCATCGAGCAGACGGCGATGTACCAAGCCTACGACAATGGCAAT
>JANSWS010000517.1 GCA_024743355.1 bacterium | reverse complement strand
GTCAGCGTTGACCTTGACGACTTAAGCGACGCACCATGAACGCTCCCATCATCGAGGTTGAAGGACTGTCGCGAAGCTTCGGAAAGCTGACCGCGGTCAGCAACGTGAGCTTCGCCGTCCATAGCGGCGCCATCTTCGGCTTGCTCGGCCCCAACGGCAGCGGTAAATCGACCATGATTCGCATGCTGCTGGGAATTTTGCCGCCCACTGCCGGACAAGCCCGAGTGCTGGGAATGGATGTCGCTCGGCAAGCCGAATGGATCAAGCCACGTGTAGGCTATATGTCCCAGCAATTCAGTCTGTACGACGATCTCTCGGTAAGGGAAAATCTCAATTTTTATGGTCGCATCTATGGGCTCAGCAAACGCTCGCTTGAGCAACGTCGACACGACGTCCTTGAACTGACGGGTCTAAGTGATCGACTCGACCAACTTGCCGCAACGCTTTCCGGCGGCTGGAAGCAACGTCTGGCTCTAGCTTGCTCTTTGATCCACGGGCCAGACGTTCTATTTCTGGACGAGCCAACGGCCGGAATCGACCCGGTTGCCAGGCGCCAGCTGTGGGATTTGCTGTTCGAGCTTTCCGGACGCGGAAAGACTCTGTTCGTGACAACGCACTATATGGATGAAGCCGAGAGATGCACCGACGTTGGTTACATCTTTCAATCTCGATTACTCGTTCTCGGAAGGCCTGAACAGCTCAAACAGCTACCTGAGGTCAATCCTACAGACAGTGCACGCTACGAGATCCGTATTCCTTCGCCGGCCAAGTATCTGGCGCAGCTGAGAGCTCAAGCCGAAGTCCACGATGCAACTCTTTTTGGGGAATCCGTACACCTGCTCATGGATCGTAAGACTTCACCCGCTACGATCATGCAGCGCCTGGCAATCACCATGGAATCTCCAGCCCGGGAGATCTCTCCCAGCCTGGAAGACGTCTTTGTAACTTTGACCCAGGCGGCGGAATCAAGTCTGCAACAGGGTTCCGCCGTCTATCCCAAACCCGAGCCCGAACCCGAACCCGAGCTAGATGCAGATGCAGATGCAGATGCGGGCAGAAGTCTAAGACTCCAAGAACAGACGCACCTTGCCGATGACGAGCGCCAAGCCGCTAGCAGCCAAACGCAAAGGCTAGATTTTCCCAACCCAAAGCGGCGCAATGAATTCGTAAATCAAAGACAGAGCCCAGGCGGTGGACTGTGGGCAGTCATGCTCAAAGAACTGGTGCACATTCGTCGTCAACCAACAACGTTATTTTTCATGTTGGTTGTGCCGCTGATGCAAACCATTATCTTTGGATATGCCATCGACACCCAGATCGAAAACATTCCTACCGTTATCTTCAACATGGACGGCAGACAATTATCGGATGAACTTTCGTCAGCCTTCGCCAATACACGCAAATTCAAGATTGTGGGCTATGCCCAAGACGAAGTCACTTTCCGACGCGCCTTAACTTCCGGCAGAGCCAAAGTCGGCGTCCGCATTCCGCCCAATTATGCGGACCAGATTGTGCGCGGCGAGCAAAGCGTCTTGCAGGTTCTTATCGATGGCAGCGATTCTCAAGTAGCCAGCACGGCACAAAGCGCGGCTCAATTGTTGGGGGTCAACTTATCTATGCAGTTGGCTCGCTTTAAAAGTGATGCTTTGCAGATAGCCGTCGCCAGAAACCCTCAAGGGCGCTCGGCTCAGCCGATCGAAGTGCGAACTCGGATGCTCTACAATCCGGACTTGGAAAGCTCGCATTTTTTTGTTCCCGGACTGGTTGGGATCATCCTGCAGTTGGTGACTCTTTTCCTGACCTCCTTTGCGATCGTTCGCGAGCGTGAACGCGGCACGCTGGAGCAGATGTTCGTGACCCCAGTGAGCCGTACCGGACTCCTGCTGGGAAAGCTTCTACCTTACGCACTGGTAGGTTTTGTGGCTCTGTTGACTGTCTTGGTTGCCATGATCTATGTCTTTGGAGTACAGGTGCGGGGGAACGTTGGTCTGCTGTTATCGCTGTCCATGCTCTTCATGTTTTGTTCCCTGGGCTTGGGGCTCTTTGTCTCTACTTTGGCCAAAACGCAGTTAGAGGCCATTCAATTCGCGTTCGTTATCATGCTACCGTCGGTCCTGCTCTCAGGCTTTGTATTTCCCAGAAGTGAAATGCCCTTGCCGATTTATCTGGTTAGCTTCGCCATCCCCGTCACATACTTCATCGAGATCTTGCGGGGCATTGTACTGCGAGGAGCCGATCTGACCGATTTGCTACCCTGGATTTCAGGATTGTCAATCGCGGGACTGGTGGTGATGTCGTTGAGTGTACTGAGATTTCAGAAACGACTAGACTGAAAGGGCAGGGGGAGAAGACGGAGACACTTTCCGAACACCATTCGCCGCCTTGGAATTAGCCAAGGGTTCTGTTTTGTGTCCGGATAGGTTCCAACGTCGATGGACGCTTTTCAAGGCCTGCCTTCGATCTGGAGGGCTTCAATTTACGTGGCGACCGTCAATGACAGATTGCATTCTGTCGCTATGATGGGAGTCAAAGCAAACGCGTAGAGCTTGGCCGCTGCGGCCGTTTGCTCTGCTTTTGGATTTTTGTGCCCTTCGAGCGGCTTTGACCGACCCGCTCGGCAGGCCTATGCAAGTCATTCAGGAGTAATCGTGGAAGAGTCGCTTTTTGACAGACTCGGTGGCGCATCTGCCGTGTTGAGCATCGTTCAAAAGATGTATTCCCGTGTGCTGCAGGATCCAGAATTGGCTCCATTCTTCGAGCATACAGATCTTGACCGCTTGGGAAAGATGCAATTTGAATTCATGGCCTCTGCGCTGGGAGGCCCGGTCAGTTACAGTGGAGCCGAATTGCAGGCCATTCATGCAGGCCGGGGAATCAAGCCCACTCATTTCGCGCGTTTTGTCGGGCATCTTGCCGACGCGATGGAAGAACACGGAGCCAGCAAATCCGATATCGACGAAATGTTGGGCCAGATGGCCATGTACCGTGATCGCATCGTTGGTAGCGCGAACGTCGACGGATAGATACGGTCTAGCCGCAATACGGTTCAATGATTAGCCGAAAGACGTAAGCCGACGTTAGCCTCGGTTGCCGCCGCGTGATTCCTCGAGCAAGGAAGCCGTTCAGCTAGCCACTGATCGCAATGGTATTCCAACTCAGAGTCAAATCCAAAGCTCCGACAGTCGGAGCACGCCGCACAGATTCCGAGAGAATTCACGCTCTCACGCAGCCACTGTGGGGATGTTAGCTCGACAGGATTGAAAATTTTTGGGAGTGCGGTGACTTTTCACAGCCTTGGATTTCCTTCGAGCAGCTGTCTGACTTTGCAAAAAGCCTAGTTGCATCCTCAACCCCAACAATTCCACGCTCTGGCGAGCGTAGCTACTTCAAAGGGGCCCATTCGATAGTTCCACGCTCTGGCGAGCGTAGCTACCTTCAAAGAGGACCATTTGACAATTCCACGCTCTGGCGAGCGTAGCTAGCTTCAAAGGGGACTATTTCGTGGGCGCCTCGAAGCGCGGGGAAGGCTGCCGCCGGCAGCCAGCAATGCTTATGTGCGAAAACGCCCACGCCCTGCTTCTCATTGCCTTAACGTGCGGTTCTGTCACACTCAAGCAAGCATTTTCCTTGCATTTTTGAACGGCATAAAAGCTGCATCGTTGTCGCATTCCCAGCAACCTCAAGAGGAGGCTTTCATGAAGGTTTTGTTTGCTACCGATGGATCGCACCATGCTACGGACGCGGTTCGTTTTCTAAATCGCTTGAGCCCTACCGAGCCTCTCGATTTGACCGTGATGACCGTCACCTACAAGCCAGAGAATCTGGATGCAGGTTCCGTGCGCACTTGGTTTCCCGAGTGGCAGAAATCGGAGCAGAATCGAATCGACGCTCACTATCGCGAACTCGACGAACTGCTTTCCAACACGGAGGGCTCTGTTCGCATGGTACGTATAGAAGGAAGTCCTGTTCCAGCGATTTTAGATACAGCCAAAGGGCATGCAGTCGACTTGATCGCGCTCGGTGCTCGGGGGCATACGACCCTGGAGAGGATGTTGTTGGGTAGCGTCTCGGACGCTGTTGCGACCCATGCTTCTTGTTCCGTATTGATTGTTCGCCCTCCAGCCACTTCCCGCTCGAAAAGTACTCCAACAGAGAGCGTCAGCGAGGGACTCAAGTTGACCTTGGCAGTTGACGGTTCCGAGGGCGCGCTCACGGCCGCCAACGAACTGCTGCGTTTTGAATGGAGCCCCACCGACCGGATTACGCTGCTCTCGGTGGCCTCGATGCCCGACTATCTTGGTCAAGGCTATGCCATGGGTCCGCCGGCTGAGCATGAAAAGCAGCGACTTGGCCTGGCGGTCAGGCAAGTCGCCACAGAGACATTGAACAATATCGCGACCCGACAAGTCTTGACCGAAGGGTTGCATGTCGGCGAGACCATCGTGGACTTCGCCAAAAAGGAACATGAAGACCTGATCGTGCTGGGTGAGAGCGGGCACACACGTTTTGCGGAACTGCTGCTCGGAAGTACCAGCAAGTACGTCATCCGCCATGCGCCCTGCAGCGTTTGGGTAGCAAGGAAAAAACAAGTTGACTCGTGATTGAAGAACCCCGTCAACGCCTGCACGAAAGAGTTGTTTGGTATTGCCCGCCATTGCCTAGCGCATCTACGTCAAAATTGGGCCACTAAGAACCTGCCTAGAACCGAAACCGCGATAACTACCACCTTACGAATGG
>JANSWS010000040.1 GCA_024743355.1 bacterium | reverse complement strand
GTCGCCGCAAGACCCAGCAGCGAGTCGACGGCTGGCTGGGACGCTATCTCGATCAACAAGCCTTACGACCGGGGGCCGATGTACCGGCACTGCACTTAGGCGGTGAAAAACAGCCCAAGGCATTGGAGGCAGAATCCACGGCCGTACCCTCCATCAGCTCGATTGAAGAGTTTCGCTTTCAGGGCGGCGGGCAAACCGATTTCCAATCGCGGGTTGAGGAATTGAATCAACTTGCACAGATGGGTTCAAACACGGCCGATGACTTGCTCGGTTTTGTGCATGCCAGCACCAACTCGGCTCTGGTCGCCAGTAGACAGGTGAACGCATCCCATGGCGATTACCAGTCCAATGTCCGCTACCCCGATTCCGCCTTGGCAAACAAGCTTAAGGTAGTTGCTCTATTGATCGATGCCGGTCTCTCGACCCGCGTTTATTATGTTGAGTTGGATGGGTTCGACACCCACGCGGCGCAATTGGAGACCCACGCCATATTGCTTCGCGACTGGAGCCAGGCTCTGAACGCTCTGGTGCGTGACCTGGAAGACAAGGGGCACGGCCAGCGCGTGTGCGTCATGTCCTACAGTGAGTTTGGTCGCCGTGTGGCGGAAAACGCCAGCGGCGGTACCGATCATGGTGCCGCCGCCCCCATGTTTTTCGCGGGAGGTGGTTTGCAGCAGCCCTGGGTGGGTGTTCAGCCAAGTTTGACCGATCTACAAGACGGAGATCTAAAATACGCCATTGACTTTCGGCAAGCCTACGCCAGCGTGCTACGGGACTGGCTGCGTACGGATCCGGTTCGTATTCTCGATGGCCAGTATGACAGCCTACCGCTGTTTCGCAGCCGCGTCTGAAGCCCCCTCGAATGCACGCCCTGTTGTTGGCCGCTCCGTCAACATCAGCCAGATTTGATTGCCACGCCTTGCAGTTCGTCTTGCCACAGCTTCAAGCTGAACCGCTGCTTAGTGCATGGTATACTGATGGAATTGTATCCCCATTGCTGCCCATCAATTCCAAACTGCCTTGAACGCAACGCCCACGAAGAATCGTCGCCGCAGGAAGCGGATTTTCGCGATGATCGCCATGGCCATGGGCATTGCAATCGCTTTGGCTGCTGCCGAATTGTCGCTCAGAATTTATGTGACCTCGCGAGGTTGGACTCCCAACTGCTATGCGACTGGGTTGGCTTTTTTCATACCTCATCCCACCGCGGGCTACACACTTCGCCCCGGGTTACGCTTGAAATCTACGACCTATGACGTGACAGTGAACCAGGACGGCTTTCGTGGCCCCCCGCTCGAGTCTTCCCAAGGTCGCCCGCGGCTCGTGGTTTTGGGTGGCTCAAGCGTCTTTGGCTATCTGGTTCCCGATGGTCAAGATTCCTGCCGTGTACTGGAAGAAATGCTTGATGCGGAAGCTGCATCGGACTCAGCACCGCAGGCTGAAGTCATCAACGCGGGTGTGCCTGGATACAATCTCACACAATGCTGCGAGCGATATCGGGCGGACATTGCGGCCTTGCAACCTGATTTTGTGCTGCTTTATCTGGGATGGAACGACACTCCGTTCTTGATTCGCGAGAACCAAAACGAATTGGACCGCACTCCCGCCGCTCCCGGATGGCTGAAACGCTTTCTCAGCCATAGTGTCTTGTATGGTTTTGTGCGTTATCGATTGTTTCCAGCCCAGAACCCGGTCTTTGCTCCCCCCGCGCTGTCCACAACCAAGGTTTCGGAGTCCGGAGGCCTGAAATTTCGCCAGGAGCTGCAGCGCTTAATTGATGTAATTGAAGAATCCGGTGCGTTGCCCATCATCAGCACGCAAGTGATGGCCGCGGATCCAAACTGCCAAGGACTTGACGCCTTTTTGGGTGATTCCGACGAGCAGATCGAAGCAAACCGAAGGATAGGCACTTGGATTACAGAGCAGATGCGTAGGGCCGCGGCGGAAAACGGAATTTTGTTGATAGACTGCGCGGCGGAGCTACCCTGTGACTCTTCCATTTTGGGCGATGCCATTCATCTGACCGCCGAGGGACACCGAGCCGTAGCGAGGTGTTGGAAACAGGCCTTGGCTCCACTTTTATCGGGCCAAGCAGATTCCGCTCAGCTGACCACTGAACAAGAGAATGCACCATGACTTTGATTCTGGGCATCTCCGCCTACTATCACGACTCTGCAGCCGCATTGATTGAAGATGGCCGCATTGTGGCCGCCGCCAGCGAGGAGCGATTCAGCCGCCGCAAACACGACGATCGATTTCCACGACAGGCCGTCGAGGCCTGCTTGCGACAGGCAGGAGCCAGCATTTCCGATCTCGACTACGTGGGTTTCTATGAGAAGCCGTTGCTGAAGTTTGATCGCTTGCTGGAAACCTACCTGGCATATGCGCCGCGAGGCTATCGCAGTTTTGCCAAGGCAATCCCCGTATGGTTACAGTCCAAGCTGCATCTTCCCCGCGAGATACGACGTGAGTTGGACGGCCAGTACAAGAAGCGGATCGTGTTCTGCGAACATCACGAGTCGCATGCGGCGAGTGCTTTTTTTCCGAGCCCATTCGAGCGAGCGGCAATTCTGACGATCGATGGCGTCGGCGAATGGACAACGACCAGTTGGGGCACTGGTTCGGGCAATCGCATCGATTTGAAGAGCGAGATACGCTTTCCACATTCCTTGGGCTTGCTCTATTCAGCCTTTACGTACTTCAGTGGTTTCCGCGTGAACTCAGGCGAATACAAGCTGATGGGACTGGCACCCTATGGAGAACCCAAGTATGCCGATTTGATCCAGGAACACTTGATAAAGATTTTTGCGGACGGCAGCTACCGCGTAAACATGGATTACTTCACCTTTTGTCACACCTTGCGCATGACCGGCAAAAAGTTGGAAGAATTGCTGGGAGTCCGCCGCCGCCGAGCCGAGGAGAGCGTCCGCGAGGTCGACATGGACTTGGCGGCCAGCATTCAACGGGTGACGGAAGAAGTCGTGCTGCGGATGGCAAGGCATGTCCATCAGCAGACGGGCATGGAGCAGCTTTGCATGGCCGGGGGAGTAGCCTTGAATTGCGTTGCTAACGGCCGTTTGTTGCGCGAGGGTCCCTTTTCGCAAATCTGGGTGCAGCCGGCCGCCGGGGATGCGGGCGGCGCGCTGGGAGTAGCTTGCCTGATCTGGCATCAACTGTTGGAAAATCCACGCACACCGGCCAGCCCCGATGGCCAGCGGGGCTCGCTGCTGGGAACGGAAGTCTCTCAAGCGGAGATCGAGGAATTGGAACAGCAGGGCGCAAGGCTCCATAAACTCCAGGAAAGCGAATTACTTGATCGCGTAGCGGATTTGATTTCCGGCGGAAACGTGGTGGGTTGGGTGCAGGGACAGATGGAGTTTGGTCCGCGAGCGTTGGGCAGCCGCAGCATTCTGGGTGATCCCCGCAATCCCGAAATGCAAACCAATATGAATGTTAAGATCAAATTTCGCGAGTCGTTTCGCCCCTTTGCGCCGGCCGTGTTGGAGGAGTGCGCCCACGACTGTTTTGAAATGGGGAACGCGGCTGCCAGCCCTTATATGCTCTTCACTTTTGATGTGCAGCCTGGTCGGCGTAAGACGGCAGACGCTTCCGTGCCTCGAGGCATCGAACGCGTTCGTCAGATCCGCAGCGATCTGCCGGCCATCACGCACTTGGACTATTCGGCTCGCGTGCAAACGGTGTCTCAGGAACGACATCCCAAGTTCTACCGCCTGCTAAAGCGTTTTTACCATCGAACCGGCTGTCCCGTACTCATTAATACCAGCTTCAATGTCCGCGGCGAACCAATCGTGCGAACGGCGGCAGACGCCTATCGTTGCTTTCTGGCGACCAATATGGACGCTCTGGTTATTGAGGATTGTCTGTTGTTGCGAGAAGAACAACCCGAGAAAGCTCGCACGGCTAGTCAGAAGTACTTGACCGATCTGGAGCCCGATTAATGCCGCTCGTTAACTTAGAAGCAGCTCCATCCAAAACGACGCTTCGCTGGTTCGGCTTGTCGCTTGCCGTGCTATTGCTGTTGTTGGCATGGATTTTCGGCCGCGGCTCCGCCGCCTGGAGTTTTCCACTGGGTATCGCTTTATTCTGCGCGGCGATTGTGCTTTCGATTGTCTATTACGCCGTTCCCAAATCACAGATCGCGATCATCCGAGGCTGGCAGTATGTGACCCTGCCGATCGCCTGGACAGTCGGACACCTCATGCTTCTGCTGGCCTTTTTCCTCGTCTTTTGGCCTATCGGAATGCTGCGGAAGGCACTGGGGCACGACCCGCTCCAGCTCCGCGATCGCGATGCGACAACCAGCTGGCAGCCCAAAGAAACGCCGGATTCTCCGACGCGTTACTTCAAACAGTACTGAGCCATCTGAGGCTGGCGTCCATGCGCGGGTTGAAATGGCCATAAGCAGCGGCGCGTGGCAACGGCACACTCACGTTGGCTTTCACAAACCGCCGCGATTGGCCGGACAGCGAAAGGCTGTTGGTTGCCCGGATTTTGAATCGACTCACGACCGGATACTTGCATCCACGGTTGTTTCGATACGGCAGCTTCACGGCCTACATGAAATATCAAATTAGTCGGCGAGTAGCCCGCACCGCAGTGGTGCGTTAGGATAACCGATCCCTGCAATGCGACAATTTTTCGGATTCCCACCATGAACAATTCAACGAAACCAACCACTTCTCGCCGATCCGCAATCAAAGCTTTGGGAGCCGCGGCAACTGTTGGACTATCCACTTCAGTCCAGGCACAGCAGGAGAGCACCGGCGAAGCATGCCCCTGGGACAAGACCCACGACCGGGTCTGGTTAGGAGGAAACTACTGGGCGAACCCGATGGAGGACTGGCGCATTGTGGATGGAGCCGCCGAATGCCAAACATCGGGAGGCGGCAGGAATGTGCATTTATTGACACACCAATTGAGCGACCCCACTGCTGGATTCGAAATGTCCGTGGTGATTCGACGCGTCGAAGTGAAGGCGCAGGATGGAGGTGCTGGCTTTCGCATCGGTGTCCGCAGTGAACTCAACGAACATCGCAGCAATGTCTTCGCCAGCGGAGGAATCGTAGCAGGCCTGCGGGAGGGACAACTTCTGCTGGGCCAGCAAAGTTCAGCTACAGGACTGGATGCGAGCACCAGCGATGTGACACTGAAGTTGAAGGCGGACGCGAGCGGAGATCAAGTGCGTCTCACACTCGAGGCGTCGGATGCCACCACCTCCGAATCCATTTCGGCTGCGTTTCCAGCTGAACGTTTGCTAGGCAACGTGGCCATCGTCAACAACTTCGATCCCAAACTAGCAAAGGGACAGGGGGCTCGCTATCGATTCACGGACTGGCAGGTATCCGGAGCTGGCTTCCAGGTGTCGCCCGAGCACCGCTTTGGCCCCATTTTGTGGTCCATGTATTCGTTGAGCGATTCACGCAGCGATGAGGGCTTCGTGATGAAGATCAGTGCGCTGACCGGTCCATTGGGCGAAAAGGATAACCATGAGGTCGAGTTGCAGGTGCAGCGGGACAGCAGCTGGGAAAGCTTGGGCTCGGCAGTGTTGGATACCGACGCTTGGACAGCTACCTTTCGAATTCCCAACTGGGACGCATCCCGGGAAACTCCCTATCGCTTGGTGTATCGAGAATGGCACCGTGACGGCAGTCAAACGGAGACCGACTGGAGCGGGAAGATCCGCGCCAATCCGGCTGGCAGGCCTGTACGCATGGCCGCGCTCACCTGTCAGAACGACTACGGCTTTCCCTACGAACCGGTGGCAGAAAACATCCGCAAGTTGGATCCAGACTTGATATTCTTCTCCGGCGACCAGCTTTACGAGGGACACGGTGGATTCGGCTTGATCCGCGAGCCGGCCAAGCCTGCCATTCTGAATTACCTGCGAAAGTACTATCAGTTCGGCTGGTCATTTCGCCACGCGATCCGCAATGCTCCCACGCTGTGCATCCCGGATGATCACGATGTCTTTCAAGGCAATATCTGGGGCGAGGGTGGGGCTGCCATGCAAGACATCGATCAAGGCACTTCGTCCAAGGGCGGATATCGCGAGCCAGCCCGCATGGTCAATGTGGTACATAAGACAAACTGTGGCCATCATCCAGACTTTTTTGATCCCACTCCGGTCAAGCAAGGCATCAGCGTTTACTACGGCGACATGGTGTACGGCAACGTAGGCTTTGCCATCATCGCCGACCGACAATTCAAGAGCGGTCCGGAGCGAGTCGAAACCGGCAGCGGCAGAGCAGACCATGTTTTAGATCCAGATTTTGATACGAGCAAACTCGACCAACCCGGGCTGGTCTTGCTCGGTGAGCGCCAGGAGGAATTTCTGCGGCAATGGGTTGATGACTGGCGTGGTCATGAGATGAAGGTGCTGCTAAGCGAAACGGTTTTCGCGGGGGTGGCCACGCATCATGGCGGCTACGATGGTTACCTCAAGGCCGACCTGGACTCCGGCGGATGGCCCCAAACGGCACGCAACAACGCGATCCGTATTATGCGTGAGGGCATGCCGTTGCACATTAATGGCGACCAGCATTTGGCTTCGCTAGTTCAATACGGAGTTGATCAACAGCGCGACAGTTGCTGGTCGTTTTGCACGCCTGCAATCGCAGCCGGATATCCCCGTTGGTGGCGTCCTGATGAAGTTGACATGCCGCATCAAAACCGTCCGCGGCATGGCTTGCCGAATACCGGCGAGTACTTGGATGGATTTGACAACAAGGTTTATGTCTACGCAGTGGGGAACCCACAGGTCGGCAGGCATCCGAATCGCTACGAAAAAGCCCATGAAAAAGGCAGCGGTTTCGGCTTCGTTACCATAGACACGGTGGCCAAGACATACTTCATCGAGTCATTTCGTTTCCTGGTCGATGCAACCAGCGGACAAGCCGACAACCAGTTTCCCGGCTGGCCCGTGACCATCTATCAATCTGAAAACCGCGGCGAAAATCGACTGAGTTAATCCAAAAGGAATGGCATGACTGAATTCGAACATAAGCACGCGCGACCTGAACATCCCATCATGGATGTCATCGCCGAGCGTTGGAGCCCTTACAATTACGATCCTGAACGAAGCGTTGAACGCCATAAGTTACTCAGCTGTTTGGAAGCTGCTCGCTGGGCGGCTTCAAGCTACAACGAGCAACCCTGGCGATTCATTGTGGCAACCAAAGACAGCCCGGAACAGTTTGAACGCGGGCTGGGGTGTTTGCTGGAAGCTAATCAAGAATGGGCCCGACATGCACCGGTTTTGATCCTGACCGCATACGCCAGCAAGTTCAGCCGCAACGATAAAGACAATCGGGTGGCCTTGCACGATCTCGGCCTGGCCGTCGGCAACCTTTCCATCGAAGCCACACGTCAGGGCCTGCACGTACATCAAATGGCAGGCGTCAATCTAAGTCGCGTGCGTGCCGTGTATGGAATACCCGAAGATCACGAACCGGCTACAGCCATTGCGATTGGCTACGCTCGGGCACAGGCCACAAGCGACGAATTAGCGGCACGCGACTCCAGCCAGCGTCAGCGAAACCCTTTGTCGCAGTGGGTCTTTGGAGATAAATGGGGAACCACTTCGTCTTTGCTATGATGGTCCAACTCTTTGCTATGAGCTGAGCCAAATACGAGCCTGGCAAGCACCAGAGTCCGCCAACGCAACTTACCAAGCGAGCTCCTTTCCTATCCCTCCCACCTCAGAATCGATTTGCTCACCAGAAAGACCATGATGAATCCATTCACGATGCAACCGAAATGGGCGTTCACCGCCTGCTTGGCAGTCCTTTTTTTTGCACCGATGGTTGCTTTTGGACAGGGCCAGATTCGAGTTGGATTGGCTCAGGCCGACATTACGCCACCGATTGGCGGCAAGACCACAGGCTATTCTTCGGCCAAGCCGACCGATGGTATCCATGATCCAGTAACCGCACGTGTAGTGGTACTGCAATCGGAAGAGGCATGTGTGGCCATCGTATCTTGTGACTTGTGCATCTACAATTCGCCCGCGCTACACGATCAGGTCAAGCAACTTGGTGTCGACCGCTTGCTGCTGCACAACACGCATACGCATGCTGGGCCGAAGATGGACGAAGACTTCCCCTCGGCCGAGAACCCCTGGCGACAAACTGTAGACCAACGCATCTTGTCGGCCATTCAGGAAGCCAAGAACGACATGTTCCAAGGCTATTTCGCCGCCTCGGAGACGCAGATTCAACTCGGTTACAATCGCTTGATACAGCGCGGCGATTACGCCTTGACCTATTTTGAAAACCCGGAACGTATTCCCTATGGTCAAGTCGATCCCACAGTTGGTGTGATTCGCATTACGGATGATGCTGGAAAGGCGCGGGCGGTTCTTGTTCATTATGCCTGTCACCCGGTGGTACTCGGTCCGCGGAACATCAAAATTTCGGCGGACTATCCAGGGGTCGTGCGGAGGATCATCGAGGAACGGATTGGCGATGACTGCATGTGTGTCTTCTTGCAGGGAGGGGCAGGCGATATCAATCCCCTGTTTCTGGCAAGAGGCGAAGATCGCTCCTTGGATTTTCCTGTCGTAGAACGCATGGGCGAGATGCTGGCAGCCGAAGTTTCCCGCGCGTTGGCTTTGATTGAGGACCAACCCGGACGATCGGAACGTTTCGCCGCTGCCTCGTCGGAAACTAGCTTTACACATCGTTTTGAAGAATCAGCGGGCGTCAGGCTGGGTGTATCGACGCTGCTCATCAATGATGACATTGCATTCATCAGTATGCCTGGCGAGCCATTTCACAAATTTGGCTTGGATATTCGGCAGCTATCCGGAGTCCCCAACATGTATCTGCTTGGGTATTGCTGTAATGGGAACTACGAATGGCCCTCTTACTTGCCCGATCTGGCATCGGCGGCGCGCGGTGGTTATGGGGCCAGTGAAAACACGAAGGCTGAAGTCGGGGCGGGTGAGCGACTGATCACGGACGGGATTGTGCAGCTATACAAGCTGCAAGGCAGACTCAAGTCCGAGCCTATGCGTGACACGTTTGAAGAACCGCCCAAATAATGGCACGCTTCAGGCTTTCAACGGCGCCCGCCCCCGCTTACGCATCCAGATAATTCTGGTTCACTACGAACGCAGACCAATTGCCTGACGGGCCGTTCAAGCCTTAGGAATTGGCAAACGTGATGGGAGCAGGTGATTCGCCATTGCAGGCACGACGCCACATCATTTCGTAGGCCGACTCCAAACTGGCGGTAAAGTACTGGCTGTTGAACACTTTCTTGCTCCCAAGGGCGGCAATTAATTGCTCACGCGCAAGCTCCAATTGCCGAGGCTGGCTTGCCAGCTGGAGACAAAGATTCTCGTATTCCTGCAGACTTTGGGTAATCAGCGATTGCAGTCCAAGCCCCTCCAGCAGGCTGGCCGCAACGCGAGATGCAAAGGTCGCACCGCGGCAGGTAACCAACGGCAGACCGCAGCGGAGTGCATCGCTGGCAGTTGTATGACCGTTGTAGGGGAAAGTATCCAGGAAGAGATCTGCCAGACGATGACGAGCCAGATGATCTTCGATGGACAAGCGTTCTGAGAACACTAGTCGCTCCGGCTCGATTCCGCGGGCTCGTGCCTCGCGAGTGAGATTTTCCACCACCCAACGATTGTGCGAAGACAACCACAGCAAGCTCTTCGGAATTGCTTTTAATAGACGCATCCAGATGGCGAACAGACAGGGTGTAATCTTGTAACTATTTACGAAAGAGCAGAAGACGAATGCATCCTCGGCGATCCCAAACTGCTGGCGAGTGACTTCACTGGTCGCGATTGGTCGTTGACTATCACAGGGCAGATAGGTGACTGGGAGCTGTACCAATTGCTCGCTGAAGTGGGGCTGCTGATCACTAGGGACGGTTCTGGGATCGACGATGATATAGTCCATGTAGCTCGCCCCCATCGTGCCGGGATAGCCCAGGTAGTTGACTTGAATTGGGGCCGGCTTTGAGGCCAGAATCTGCGTGCGAGAGGATTTCGTGTAGCCCATGAGATCTACCAGAATGTCAATGCGGTCATCAGCAATACTCTGGCATGTTTGGGAGTAACTTCTCGCGTATTCGTCGCGAAAGTAGTCCACCCCCTGCACGATCCGCTTGCGAATATCGCTTTCATCACCGGCGCCGATGGAATAGGCAAACACCGTGCATCGTTTGCGATCATGCAATTCAAAGATTTCAGGGATCAGTGCGGCCACCGGATGGTCATAGAAGTCCGCCGACAGATAGCCCACACGGATGGGTCTGGCGGTCGCTGTTGCCTGGCCCTTACTCGGCTTTAAAAAGCTGGCTTGCTTGCTGGTCGAAAATTGCCTGGCCCAGTTTCGCGCCGCGTGCAACTGTTCTTCCGCTGTGGTCTCAATCGGCAATGAGATGATGGAAAGCGGGTGCGGCCCTGTCTGTGAGTCACCTAATGCTTGGCAGGCCTCACGCAAGCGTTGCGATTCCTCGAGCAAATTGTCCCATTGGCATAGGCGCTGCTTCAAGTAAAGCATGCTGCCCAGCGCTTCAAGGTTATCCGGATCGACCTGCAACGATCGCTGGTAAGAGACTACGGCGACGTCAAACTGTCCTTCATCACGCAGGGCGTGTCCCATGTTGCTATATGGCGTGCCTAGCTGGGGTGAGAGCGCGATGGCTTTGCGAAAAAAGTCGATAGCCTCACGACTTCGTCCCATGCGACGCAGCACCGTCCCCATGTTGTTCAGAGCTCTGACGTCTTGTGGGAAAGCTCTCAGGACAAGCTCATACTGTTCTGCCGCCTCGCGGAGCTTTCCCTGACTTTGGAGAAGATTACCCAGCCCATTGCGGCAAGCCGAGCTGCTCGGATCTCGCTTCAAACTCTCCTGATAGCTCTCTACTGCGGCTTCCCAGTCCCCCATTTCCTGATAGGCTCGCGCTGCACAGAAAGCCAAATGTGCATGCCCGGGCTGCAGTTCATTTGCCTTCCGATAGCACTCCAGTGCTTTTTCAAATCGCTTCCATTGCCGATAGGCGATTCCCATCTGCAAATAGGCATCAAAGCAGCTGGGTTGCACTGCGATTGCTCGACGATAGGCAGCCACGGCTTGCTCCAGCTGCCCATTCTCGCGAAGTGCATTTCCCAAGCAGACGAGCGAAGCCGGATCACTGGTGTCTAGTCGATGCGCATCGTGAAAACGCTCAGCCGCCTTACCAAACTGACCCAGAGCGTGATAAGCCAATCCCAGATTGTGATGTATTGCCGCGGACACATAGCCCTGTTGTAACAGACACTCATAGCCCGCCACCGCTGCTGACAGCTGACCGGCCTGATGCAGGGCAATCGTCCATTGATGAACAGCAGGCAGCTGACTCGGATCCGAAACGACTTTCGTCGCGTTACAAAAACTATCGGCCGCGGCCCCGAGTTGTCCCGACTGCAGCTGCTGCTGTGTTTGCTGTATCGCAACTTCGAAATTGGACATCCGTACGATTTATGCTCCACTTTGATCTGCTGTCGCTTCCGACAACTTTCCAATTCCGAACTCATGAACGGACTGGTGCTTGACCATCCGATTTACCTAAAACGCGATCCATACGTGTGAGTACTTCGCGCAAACGCGTTTCATCACCACCAGCGACCTCCGCAGCAGCCCAGCCCTGATAACCGATATCGGAAAGCGCTTGCCGGACCGCCGGCCAATCAGCTTGGCCATCACCAATTAACTTGCGCTCATTGGCCCGCGTACGATCTTTGACGTCCAGCTTCTTGATGCGATTTCCCAGAATCCGTATCCATTCGGCTGGCGGCCCCAAACGGATGAAATTTCCAATGTCAAAGTGAATGCCGAGCAATGGGTGGTCGAATTGATCCACGTACTCGGCGAACAATTCGGGCGTCTCGCAAAATCCGTTGCCCACGTTTTCGATCAATATTTGAACTCCTAGAGCTTCCGCCAGTGGCAGCAGTTGACGAATGCCTTCCGTGGATCGCTGCCACACCTGATCGTGGTTCTCCGTCTCCGCATTCGTGACGTTGCCTGGAACCAACAGCACCGAATCCGCGCCTACCGCTTTGGCAAAATGCATGGCGGTTTGCATATTGCTCAGCGCCTGCTCACGGACTCCGGGATCGGGATCGGAATGCCGAACCTTCCAATGAGTCGAATTCACGATTCCTTCGATTGGCAGTCCCGATTTTTGACTGGCGCGAATAGCTTCCTCTTGCTCCAGACCCTGTGGACTGTCCAATTCGACTCCGTCATAGCCAAGGCGTTTGAGCAACTGGAATTTGTCCAGAACCGTACCGCCGGTTTGGACCATGTTCCACTTAAGCGATTTGTAAATATGTCTACCAACTTCCCAGTCCACTCTTTGCGATTCATCCTGAGCCCGCAATAAAGTCCGATCCGAGGAGACGACCGAGGAAACGGCAGCACATTGGATTGCGAACTGCACAAACTGGCGACGTTGCATGACATTTTTCCCCAACAGGTCTTAGCTTGGAACCTATCCGAAAACCATTAGCCGCTTTGGCGTTAGCCACGGTTCTCTTCGGTTTTCGGATAGGTTCTTATTTGGCTTGTGCGGGCCCATAGCCACGAGCGTTTGTAACGGTATCACGATCTTTGGAGTGAACTGCAAGGCCCAAGTCTTTTCGGCAACTGGAACTTACTAGCCGACAACACCACGATTGCTGATCTTATACGCGTCGGAGTACGCCCCTAAGCCGGAATGGAATCCCGACCCTCTCATGATATCACGCCTAACTGCTGATACCCCGCACGAACTCCGAGATCGCATGCCCCCTTGTTGCGTTAGAGTTTGGTATCCTGGTGAATGCAGGCTCGCACGCTTGAAAGCGGAAGCAGCGCTGTCAAGTTTTCTAAGTAGACGATAGCAACTCATTCGGTTCTCGAAATCATGTTTAGAATTTCTCTTTGCTTTTTCGCCGTGACTCTTTGTCTTAGATGTAGTGTTGCCGATCTACATGCTCAAGAACGACCGCCAAACGTCGTCTTCATCTTGGCGGATGACTTGGGATACCGCGAATTGGGTTGCTATGGGCAGCAAAAGATCAAGACACCCAATCTGGATGCTCTTGCCAAACAGGGCATGCGACTTACACAACACTACTCGGGCAATGCGGTTTGCGCGCCGTCGCGTTGTGTGTTGATGACGGGCAAACATCCTGGGCATGCATTCGTCCGCGACAACCGTTCGACACCGCCGGAGGGCCAGTGGCCCATTCCGGATAGTGAAGTCACCTTGGCGGAGCTTTTTCAGCAGGCGGGTTACGTCACAGGTGCTTTTGGCAAATGGGGACTGGGCGGTCCCGAGTCCAGTGGCGAGCCGCTGCGTCAGGGTGTTGATCGCTTCTTCGGCTACAATTGCCAGGCGCATGCCCACAGTTACTATCCTTCGTACCTGTGGGACGATCAGCAACACATTCTTTTGGACAACGATCCGCCGGTGCCGGGCCACGCCGGTCTATCACAGGACGCGGATCCGCTGGATCCCGAGTCCTATGCGGCCTTCAAGGGGCAAGACTATGCGCCGGATCGGATCAACGCCCAGGCACTGCAGTTTATTCGCGATCATCAGGACCGCCCGTTTTTCTTGTACTATCCAACGGTGATTCCGCATGTTGCTCTGCATGTGCCAGACGAAGATTTGGCCCCTTACATCCAACTGGGTTGGCAGGATCCGCCCTTCGTAAGAGCCCAAGGCTACGGCTACACACCGCACCTAACGCCGAGAGCTGCATATGCCGCGATGATCTCGCGGCTAGACATGTACGTGGGACGCTTGTTGAAATTGCTGGACGAACTGGGACTGGCGGACAACACGATTGTGGTGTTTACCAGTGATAACGGCACCACGCACCTGAGTGAAGAAGTCGATTACGAATTCTTCTCCAGTGTGGGTGAATTGCGCGGTTTAAAAGGCTCGCTGTACGAGGGTGGAATTCGCGTGCCTGCAATCGTTCGTTGGCCAGGTCACGTTCCAGCCAACTCGGTCAGTGATCGCGTCAGCGGCTTCGAAGATTGGCTGCCAACGCTGATGGAATGGATCGGATCGGACAATTCCATTCCCGCGGATATCGATGGCATCAGTATGGTTGCCACGCTGAGTGGAAATGCACAAGAGCCACGACCATATTTGTATCGAGAGTTTGCCGGATACGGGGGCCAGCAAAGCATCCGCGTGGGAGACTGGAAAGCCGTACGGCAGCGGATGCGGCAGGGCAATCTCGACATCGAACTTTACAATCTGGCGGAGGATGTCAGTGAAAGTAAAGACGTCGCCAGCCAGCACCCGGACTTGGTTGAGCAACTAGCAGAGAAAATGCGGCAGGTCCGCACGCCTTCGGCTGATTTTCCGCTCATTCCACTCGACGCGCCCGTGCCAGCTGGTCGCAATCGGAACAACTGACAACCGAAAACGTCTCGGACTAGCTCGCGGCCTGAATGGCCCAACAAGCATCCTCGGCTGAAACACCCTCGACCAATTCCACATGACCGATGCGGGTTGGCAGAATGAAGCGCAGCTTGCCGTGTTGAACTTTCTTGTCGTGCTGCATGACGTCCCACATTTGTTTCGCATCCGCACTTGAGAGACTTGTTGGCAAATCGAGCGCCGTCAGCAGTTTCTGTTGGCGTTCAACTGCTGACGCCTCTAGTCTGCCAAGACGCTGCGCCAGCAGAGCGGCCATGTGCATGCCGATGGCCACCGCTTCACCGTGCAGAAGTTTCCCGTAGCCAGCCACACTTTCGATCGCGTGAGCGAAGGTGTGGCCATAGTTCAAGATGGCTCTGCGGCCGCTTGTTTCTCGTTCGTCTTCTTGAACGACCGCAGCTTTTGCGCGGCAGGATTCAGCCACCAGGTGTCGCACCACTTCGGAGTCTTTGCCAATCGCCAAAGCGGCATTCTGCTCCAAGTACTCAAATAACTCGGGCATCAAAATGACGCCATACTTGGCTACTTCGGCCAAGCCCGACACGTACTCACGTCGCGGCAGACTGTCGAGTGTTTCAGAATCGATAATCACCATGCTGGGTTGCCAAAAAGCACCCACAATATTCTTGGCTCCGGGAAGATTGATTCCGGTCTTGCCACCGACGCTGGAATCCACTTGGCTGAGCAAGGTCGTGGGTATCTGCACCAGCGGGATGCCGCGGGCGAAGCTGGCGGCAGCGAATCCGGCAAGATCTCCCACAACGCCACCTCCGATGGCAATTACCAGAGAACCTCGATCGGTCTTTTGTTCCAACATTTCTTGCCACAGCTTGGCGATCTGGTCCACACTCTTACTGGACTCGCCACTGGGTATGGAAATCGGACTGACTCTCCAACCTGCATCTACCAGGCCTTGGCTGGCATGACGGCTGTAGGCTGCCACGCCTTGGTCGAAAATGATGACCGCATGCCCGGGCTTGTGAAATCGGGAAGCGATCCTTTCCGGCAACTCATTCAGCAGCCCTCTCCCGATATGGATGGCGTAGCTGCGCTCGGCAAGTTGAACATTAACCGTATGCTGCATGCGGGCTTGGTTCTGCAAAATCGTTCTCTTCTGGTCAAACTCGAGTCGAAATCGGCGTAAAACTCGCGATTGTAACCGGGGAACCCTATAACGGGCAGATCGAATCCCCGTCGTTGCTCTGGGCCGAGACAGCGCTGCCCCAAATCTGGGCCACCAAGTCTGGGCCAATGACTACGAAGTGTACTTGACCGCAATCCTTGACGGACATTCAGTCGTGCGAGCAAATTTGTGCCTTAGCACGTCAGGCCTTGGCTCATAGCTTTCGTGACCGGGGTCTCCTTGAGCACCGTTGTAACCCACCGCCCTTACTGGATTCTCGATCTTATTCCGTCCATAATCACATACCAACAACCCAGCTCATTGAGGATCCCGATGAAATATTCAGCACTCATCCTGCTTTTTTTCTTCTGCAGTTTTTCCTTAGCCGCAGAGCGGCCAAACATCGTATTCATTTTCACCGACGACCATTGCCAGCAAGCCTTGAGCGCCTACGACGCGCGGCGGATGACGACCCCCAACATGGATCGTATCGCCAAACAGGGAATGCTCTTTCATCGCTGTTACGTAACCAATGCGATTTGCGGCCCAAGTCGCGCTGTGATTCAGACTGGGAAATACAGTCATCTGAATGGATTCGTGAGAAACGGCAACCGCTTTGACGGTTCTCAACAGACATTTCCCAAGCTGTTGCAAGCGGGTGGATACCAAACTGCGGTCATCGGCAAATGGCACCTGGAATCCACTCCACAGGGCTACGACTACTACGATGTGTTGAAGGGTCAGGGCCCCTACTACAACCCGCCCATGCTGACAGCCGGTCCGGATGGAGAGCCTGTTACCCGCCAGCACACCGGCTACACCACCGACATCATTACCAACAAAGCACTTACCTGGTTGAAGCAGGCACGCGATGCCAACCAACCGTTCATGCTGATGTGTCAACACAAAGCACCGCACCGAAACTGGATGCCCGGTCCAAAATATCTGAACTGGCTGGACGACGTGGAGATTGCGGAGCCCGAAACGCTTTGGGATGACTACTCGGGACGAACGTCCGCTGCCTCCTTGCAGACGATGAGCATCCGCAAAGATCTCAATGAGAACGACTTGAAGCTCAAGGGCTACGGCACCATGAATGCCGAGCAGCGAAAGGTTTGGGACGCAGCTT
Source organism: bacterium (assembly GCA_024743355.1). Lineage (GTDB taxonomy): Bacteria > Planctomycetota > Planctomycetia > Pirellulales > Pirellulaceae > Aureliella. The sequence continues at coordinate 13,706 of JANSWS010000040.1, read as the reverse complement.
ACGGTCCCAAGAATGAAGCCTTTCTCAAAGCAATGCCCAACATGACGGAAGAAGAAGTTGTACGCTGGAAGTATCAGCGCTACGTCAAGGACTATCTACGTTGCGTGAAGAGTGTCGACGATGGCATTGGAGAGATCCTGGATTATCTGGAAGAAGCGGGATTGGCAGACAACACGGTGGTGATCTATTCCTCCGACCAGGGATGGTACTTAGGCGAGCACGGTTGGTTTGACAAGCGTTGGATGTACGAAGAGTCTCTGAAGACCCCGCTCTTGGTTCGCTGGCCGGGCAAGGTTCAGCCGGGATCAGAGTGCGATGCCATTGTCTCGAACTTGGATTTCGCCGAGACATTTCTGGACATCGCCGGTTTGGACGTACCAGATGACATGCAGGGCCGAAGCTTGTTGCCGTTGCTGCAAGGCTCCACGCCGGAGGACTGGCGAACGACGTTCTATTACCATTACTATGAAAACCCGGGTGCACACAATGTTGCCCGGCACTATGGAGTGACGGACGGCCGCTACAAACTCATGCATTTGTACGCCTTGGGTGGGGAGCGTCGCAACGACTGGGAATTGTTTGATCTACAACAGGATCCCAACGAATTGCAGAGTGTTTACGGGCAGCCAGAATACCAGCAGATTCAAGCCAAGATGGAAGCCGAATTGGCTCGCCTGCGAGAGGTATATCAGGTAACAGCGGACGATGATCTCGGCAGGAATCGTTCTTGATCGCGGTCCGGACACTAGCTGGACAGCGCCACTTTCGAAAAGGCTCCTGGCAATTCCTTGGTTAACCGTGACAACACGATTTCTGGCTAAGTGGTGCCTAGCCCCTTCGAAAACTGGGGCTAACGCCCATACGGCTAATCGAATGTAGCGCTGTCCAGCTAGCCTCGCAATAGAAACTTGTCTGGATGGTGTGTGAACCACTTTTTTGAATTCACGGCCTATTAAATCACTTGAATGGAAACTGACCTCACATGCCTGCAACTTCGTCTCAAGACTTGCTCCCGCCGAGGTTGCTGGCTCGTTTGGAGAAGATGGAGCTAATCAGCCGCAAGATTTTTCGCGGGCGACTAAAAGGCGAGCGGCGTAGTAAGCGGAAGGGGCAGAGTGTCGAATTCGCTGATTACCGCAATTACGTTCCCGGGGATGACCTGCGATTTGTCGACTGGAATCTATATGCCAGACTGGACAAGCTGTATCTGAAACTGTTCTTGGAAGAAGAGGACCTGCACGTCTACTTCCTGGTCGATGCCAGCCCCTCGATGAACTTTGGAGAGCCCACAAAGTTTTTTGCCGCCAAGCAATTGGCCGCCGCATTGGCCTTTGTCGGCATGTGCCGCGGTGATCGTGTGAGAATCGAGTTTCTGGGACGGAACAACCAATCCAGCCCGGTTCTGCGTGGGCGATCACAACTGTGGCGGATGGTAGACTTTGTACAGTCGGTCGAACCCGTTGAACCCGTCGACCTAACCAGTTCGATCAAGCAATTCTGCTTGCGAAATACGGGCCGAGGCATTGTTGTGCTGCTCTCGGATTTAATGGACAAACAAGGTTATGAATCAGCCTTGCGTCTGTTGGTCGGCCAACAGATGGACGTGTTTGTCTTGCAGATCCTCAGCCCCGAGGAAATGGAACCTGAATTGAGCGGCGACTTGAAATTGGTCGATTGCGAGGATTCGGACGAAGCCGAAATTTCGGTGAATACCGCGGTCATCAAACGCTACAAGGCGACATTGGCGGCGTTTGTGAATCAAGCTCGAAAGTTCTGTGCTCAGCGTGACATGACCTATTTGCTAGCCCGAAGTGATCAGGGGGCCGATGTGTTAGTCGGCCAGTACCTCCGCGAGCGAGGGCTGGTGCGATGAGCTGGATCAATATGCTGAGCCCCCTGCAGTGGCTGCTGATGCTGTCCGTTCCGCCACTGATTGTGATGCTGTATTTCCTCAAGCTGCGGCGCGTGCCGGTTGAGGTTCCAAGCACCTATTTGTGGCAACGTGCCATTGAAGATCTCCACGTGAATAGCATCTGGCAGCGTTTGCGCAAGAACTTGCTGCTGTGGTTGCAATTGCTGGTGGTGGCTGCTTTGATCCTGGCCTGCCTGAGACCTGGATTTCGCGGTGAAGAAACACTTGGCGATCGGTCCATTTTCGTCATCGACAATTCAGCCAGCATGCAGGCCACCGACTTGGATCGCATGCGTTTGGAAGATGCCAAGAGCAAAGCGCTGGAAATGATCAACGCCTTGGATGGCAATGATGTGGGAATGGTGATCGCCTTTGCGGATGGTCCCGATATCCGGCAAGGCTTTACCTCCGATAAGAACCGGCTGAGAGAGGCCATCAATTCGCTCCAGCCAACGAATCGCACCACCGATCTCAACGAGGCCCTGCGTGCCGCATCGGGATTAGCCAATCCAGGCCGCACCAGTCAGATCGAGGACTTGAACGATATTCAAGTTGCCGAGGCCATGCCGGCGACACTCTATATCTTCAGTGATGGAGGCTTTAACCCGCCGCAAATCGATCTGGGTAATTTGCAGGCGGAGTACATAGCGATCGGACAGGACAGTCCGAATAACGTGGCCATCGTAGCCTTCACCGCCGAACGCAATGCGGAAAACGAAGCTCAAATCGAGGCCTTCGCCATGGTTGAGAATTTTGGGCTCCAGCCAGTCACCGCCACGGCCAGTCTCAGCTTGAACGGAGAATTAATCGATGCCAGCGAAGTGACACTGGACCCCGCCTCCAGCACCGGCGTGAGCTTTGCCATCCGCGACTTGAACGAAGGGGCGTTAAGGCTCGAGTTGGAAGTTGACGATGACCTTCCGCTGGACAATGTCGCCTATGCCGGCCTGGATCCGCCCCGACAGTTGGAGGTCGTGTTGGTCAGTGAAGGCAACCCCGCCTTGGAAGCCGCCCTGGCTACCGACCAAGCGATGGCCTTGGCCAGTGTCCGTATCGTGGAGCCTGCCAGCCTGAATTCGGAAGAAGTTCAGCAACTGGCTCAAAGCGGTAGCGTGGATTTGTTCATCTACGACGCATGCTCTCCGGAAACCATGCCCGAAGCCAACACCATGTTTATCGGCTCGCTGCCCCCGGGCAACCAGTGGCAAGCCGCCGAACCAACCGGTCCTTTGTTTGTCTTGACGATTAACAACGCGCATCCCATGCTGCAATTTGTAGATTTGGACAACGTCCGCATCGTACAGGGCTCCGCGCTGAGCTTTCCATCCGGTGGAACGGAACTGGTCCGTACCGATGCCGGCGTCCTGTTGGCAGTCGCCCCCAGAGAGGCCTATCAGGATGCAGTACTTTCCATGGAGTTCGCCAAACGCACGGATGACGGTATCGTCCCCAATACGGATTGGCCCATCAAACGTAGTTTTCCCGTTTTTGTACTAAACGCCCTCGAATATCTCGGAGGCGCGGTTGCAAGCTCGGGCTCCAAAACGGTGCGGCCCGGACAACCAGCCATCCTGAACTTGGCCAGTCGTTTCGACGCAGTCGAGATTACCGATCCCAGCGGAAAAAAGAGCAAACTCGAACGAAGTGGCGGACCACAGCTGATCTTCACTCAAACCGATCAGCTTGGATTCTACGAAGCTCGGCCGGTCGGTTCCGATCGCTTGCTGCAGCTGTTCACAGTCAATCTCTTCAGTGACCAGGAAAGCAATCTGTCTGCCGCGGCCGAGGTTCAAATCGGTGCGGAAAGTGTCGCCTCCAGACCAAACCAGCAAAATGTTGTTCGAATTGAATATTGGAGATGGCTGCTCGCTCTGGCCGTCATGATCCTGTCCGTCGAATGGTACGTGTACAATCGCCGAATTGCGGTCTGATGGCGAGGGCATCCCGGCCGGGCCTTGTTTTCATAAACTTGGCCAAGCCCTACAATGATCGACAGCGGTCGCCGTCGGCCACCGCCACCTCTGGTGCACGGGTTGAGAGCTCACAGGCTTAGCAATGTGCGGCCGGTGGTGAAACCTACCTAATTCCACCATCCATGGACTCAATTCGCGGGCTGGATTCCCTTTCCCCGCAAAGAATTTCAATAAGGAGACGGACAAGATGGCCCTTGAATTCACCGATGACAATTTTCAACAAGAAGTGCTGGATGCCGGATCCGACGTTTTGGTCGACTTTTGGGCTCCCTGGTGTGGACCTTGCCGACAAATCGCACCTCTGATTGACCAGCTTGCCGAACAATATGAAGGCAAAGTCAAAGTCGGTAAGCTCAATATTGATGAGAATCCGAATATCACTCAGCAGTATGGAATCCAGAGCATTCCGACGCTCTTGCTCTTCCGCAGTGGCGATGTTGCAGAAAGATTCGTTGGCATGCCCCCTCGCGAGAAGCTGGAAGCAGCTATGGGCACTGCTTGAACTGTTGAAAATCCCGGATAGCCGATCGGAGCCCCGCGGAAACCACGCGAGAACTATCCGCGAGCGCCATTTGTCTTGCTTAGGCAAATCGGATGGCTCGCGGTCCTCGGCTTTTGTTCATGCATGGGTGCCTGGCTAGCCCCCCTCATTGCTGGGGGCAGCCTTCTCAAGGCTCGCGACTTTCGTGCTCCGTATTGTGAGGGCACGGCTGCAGGAATCCAGCTGGCCCCGAGACCATGCGAAATTTGCGGCATCCCCGGTGTTTCGTTACACTGGGACAGGTGGTGTTTGCTGTCCATGATCTCTTGCCAAACCTTTGTCATTAACCAGGTTGTTGCCCGAGCTGTCAGACAAGAATTGAGGCGCTTGTCTGTACCGAATGCTTCGTGCTGCGAAATGCCTGGTGGGTGCTAACATGGTCACTGGTCTTGTGATCCCGTCGTTGACAGCAGCAAGCACCCAAACCTTCTTTCGGAACAGACTCTTTTTGGAAGGCAGAACCATGCGCACGTGGGGCTATTTGTCGGCTGCGATTCGAACATCTGGTTGGCTGCTGTTGCTTGGTTGTTGGCTGCAACCGGTGCACGGGCAAACCGACAGCAACCAGTACGCTGCGGGATCCTCTCAAGGCTTGGCGTCCGATTCACCTTTAGGTGGTGTGGGCGGGGCCGGAGGCGCGGCGATGGCGGACTTCGACACTCTGATGAATTTGATTCAACAGACGGTCGATCCCGATTCTTGGTTGGCAAACGGTGGTACGAGCACGATGCTGCCCTATCCATCGGGTGTGTTTGTTGATCCGAAAGGACAGCTGACTCGCATTCGGCCCGCGGAACAAAGTTTTCCGCAGATGTTTAATGTCGACGAAGCCAGTCCAAGGCATCCTTGGCGAACCTCTAGCAATCTGAGGACGATCTCGCTGCGAAAGCTGGATGAAGCACTCGCAGCAGCCCTGACACAGGGAATCAGCGCCGGGCCGGAAATCCAAAAGCTGGCTGGCTTGTCCAAGATCAGCTACGTGAAGATCGACGCCGCCAACGAGGACATCTTGATCTGCGGACCGGCTGGCAACTCCCTATTCGGATTTGAGCTTCAGGACTTGGCGGTAGTCGCCGCGCTTGCCAACGCGCAGACAGCTCCGATGGGCTGCTCCATTGAACCTCGCGACGCCGGTATTCTGGCCGCCCAAAAGATGTTGCAAAGCCCGACTGCCTCCAAGCGTCTCGCACGCAATCCACGGATGTTCGTTGAGCAGATGCAGGAACTTATCGGAAGTCATCAGGTGCATGTGTTCGGCATGCCCGCCAACACGGGCACCGCCGTAGCTTTGATCGACGCGGACGAGCACATGAAGAAGGTAGGCTTTGGCGCCGCCAAGACGCCAACACCTATCAACAGCTACTTTGATTACTTGGACCGACAAGCACAGGTGCCCAATCAGAGCTTGATCCGCTGGTGGTTTTCCTACGCTGACAGTCCTGTCAGCGTAGCGCCCACGGGTGATGTTTTCGAGTTGCCTGAGCAGTGTGTTGCGGTTTTAAGTGAACAGCAGTGGGTCTCCCAGCAGGGCAGAGCACCTACGGGAGGTAATGATCTGGCCGCAGATTCTTTTGCACAAGCCATGACTGAAAAGTTGAATGAGTTGCGTAGCTCGCACGCATCGTATGCACGCCTGTGTGCGGTGTTTGAACTGGGCCTGGCATTGCAATTGGGAATCGAAACCACGGGTCAACCTTCCTTGAAGGCTTGGCTGCCGAATTTGTGTGCCCTTGGCAGCGTTTCTCCAGCCGAGAACACCGAGCCACAATCTGTTGAAGGCTTGACCACTTGGCACAAGTTGAGCAACGGAACCATCGTGGCAGTGGTGAGCGGAGGCGTGAAGATTGACGCTCGGCAAGTCGCTCGCAAGGACACATGGCAGCCCTCAAAATTTCTCGCTAGTTCTGTCGTTCCCAAAACACCGGACAGCCCCTCGGTTGCCCATGCATCGTGGTGGTGGGATAGCGGACTCTGATTTGACGCTCTGTTTCTCTTGCCCGGCTGCTCCGAATCGCTGGTGGTTCGGAGCAGATTTATCATGAACCCGTTGTCCAGCCTCTGCGATGGATTCGATCAAGCTGTGCATTGAAACATGGCGTCGAGAATATTTTAATGATCGATCTTTATCGACTGCTGGAGCTGCAACCTCTCGAGGCGGATGACGCCCGCATCCAAGCGGCGTTGAATCGTTGTCGCTTGTTGGCTGAAAAGGGCGGCGATGCAAAGTTTCGTAAGCGAGCCGCCAGACTTTATGAACTCGGACGCAGCCATCTGCTCAGCCAGCAAAAAAAGGCGGAATACGACCTTAAATGGAAGGCCGTGTTTGGGCGGCAGTCCTCACAGGCCGATATGCCTGCCGGAGACTCTGAAACAGCAGATGCGTTGAAAACCCATTTACCGGATGGCGATCCCAACCAAGCCTTTGACTTGGCAGCTTATCTGGAAAGCTCGGCTGATTTTTCTCCGCTTCCGATCGATGACGAATTCGATGAACTGATGGCATTCCTGCAGCCTTCCAATCCTGCGGAGCGGCTCGGCGACCAGCAACTGCAGACTGCAGTAATGACCAAGGCGCCGCGAACAGCGGTTGAACCGACCTATTTGGGAGCGGGCGAGAAGCGTTCGAGAACACCAGTCACATCTCGTCCTGCAGCAACTTCTTTGGCAGGTTCGCTTCGGAAGAAACGGGACCATTCGCTGCTGATGATCGCAGGTGGACTGCTGCTGAGTGTGGCTGTGGTATTGGCGGTCGTTCTGGTGGTAACTCGCGTTGGCCGCCAGCCACCTGCCGTGGCGGCTCTGCCAGATCCGCAAGATGTTGTGGATGCCACACCGAGTCAAGAAGTTACGCCCCAAGAAAGTGCCCTCAAGCGACCTGTCGGCAGTGGTCTACCACAGCTCAAAATACCAACGGAGCAGGGCGATCCAGTTTCCGAAAACCCTCTGACAACTTCCATGCCCAGCGATCCCGGCGGGTTCGAAGCTTCCGGCAAAACGTCATCGCAGGCTGCGACGCCAACCGATGCAGACGCTGCCATGAACGACCAGAACAAGACGCTTGATCCGCCCGCTGCGAGTGAGCCAACTCTCTCGCCTGAGGAAAATCAAGCCTGGCAGGCAGCCTTACGGAAGGTTCATCAAGCAATCGTTGGATGGCAATGGGAGGACGCTCCATTACAACTCAGTGAGCTCAATGCCATAGCTCAAACCAGCAGTCAAAGACAACAGATGCTTGCCATGCAGTCCGCTCTGGAACTGACGCAACGGGCCCACGAGGCATTGCTGGAAGCCATTGATAGTCTTGCGGCCGGCGACGTGTTGAAGGTGCGGTCCAACCAACTCTCCTTTGTCGAGGGCGACGGAGAAAAAGTGGTGTTTCGCATTGAAGGGCGTAATCAACGCTTTCCACTACGCGAGTTGCCGATCGGAATCCTGGAGTCTCTGCTCGATCTGAAGCTGGACTCCATCAATGAAAGGGCGCAGGCACAGAAAGCGGCTCTGGTCCTGATTCATCCCAAAGCCAGTGAACTTGTCATCCCGCGGGCGAGAAACGCCCTCGAAAAAGCGGAGCAGAACGAGCGAATCGCTGCTGGTACGCTGGCCATCTTGGCGGGTGAGTTTGAGCGGTGATGCTTTCGGCTATCGGGCCGGCCTCCCATCTACTTTTCAATTCCTTCGGACGCGTCGTGCTTTGCAATGAAGTCCTGCCAGGGCTTTGGCACGGCAAACGCGCTGGTCATTTCATCGACCAGGTTCTCGCGCGTCCAATGGGGCTGGCAATCAAGCACGCTCAGTAGAGCCCACTTTCCGGTTGAAATACTTCCAAACGCCCGGTCGATTCCCAGTGCTTCAGCCGAGCGAAGCGTGACGGCAGCCAGCGCCTGGCCTGGCGACCACCCAGGATGTTCACTGCGAGCTACCACCACTTCCGACCATAAATTCAAATCCGGATTACTGGCTCGAGAATCGGTTCCTAGCACCACGCGAACGGATGCCCGCTCCAGATTTTCCAAGGGATAGCTGGGGTGCCCAAAGTGCCGATGAGTTCTCGGGCAGTAGACTACCGAAAGTTGCCTCGCTCCAGCTAATGTTTCGATTTGTCGCCGCGTCAGGTAGTTTCCGTGTACCAGCAGGGCTCTCTCGCGTTGTAACAAGAAAGCTATCGCATCATCGATTTGCGGCCTGTGTTTAGGGATTGGAATCCCCAGGCTGGAAAAACTCTCCAGGAAGGCACCGCCTGCTTCCTCCAGCCATTTCAATTCGTCGATGCTCTCGGCGACGTGTATGGCCGTCAGAGAGGGTTCTGGAAAAGTTTGGAACAGACGCTCGAGCTCATCCCACAAAAGCGAGTAAGGTGCGTGCGGAGAAATCCCGAATCCTGCCAGCAAATCCGATTCTTCGGAGGTTGCACTGGCCAGACCGGTTGCCCAATTTTTCGTAGCCTCAAACCTTTCAGCTGTCAGTCCGATAATCTCAGGAAGCACAAGCGTGAGCGGCATCGTGGGCTGCTCGGACAATGCGGCAGGTAGGGCATCTTTCTTGCGCCCGCTGCTCAGAAATGAGCGCCGCCAGGGTTCGGTGACAATATCAGCCAGGTAGACCGTGCCAGTCGCTCGTGCTTCGGCTAATCCGGCCGACACGGTCCGCTTGCGTCGCTCCATCAACTCGGCTCCGCTCAACTGCGACTCCTGTTCGCGACGATGTCGAATCACGCTGCGGATCCAATCCGGAAAACTGCTGCCGGCTGCAAAAGGAGTGCGCAGATCACTGAACTCAAGATGCGTGTGCGCATTGATCAGGCCTGGTAAAATGACGCGATCGCCTAAATCCAAGTCAGCGGTCTCAGCTGCCCCTGACGTGACGTCAGCGATGCGGCCTTGAGCTATTACGATTTGGCCTGGGTGAAGCACGCGGTCGGGCGATGCAACAACAAACCTGGCCTGCAGTCGAATGGAATTCATCTTGAAAGGTTGCTTTCCCTTGGCGGATCATGCGAGCTCGAGTTCGAGCCAACAAGGCGAGGCTCGAAACTTGCGATTGAAGCCCGACTTTTTCGACCAACCGATCCGTAGCCTGGCAAGGAGCCTGCTAGGAACCCTGCTGGTTCGTCGCCTGCCGGATGGCGAACTCGTCAAGGCTATCTTAGTCGAAGTAGAAGCCTATCTGGATCAACGCGATCCGGCCAGTCACAGTCACCGAGGGCCGGGAAAGTCGAACGCTTCCATGTTCCTGCAGCCTGGCACTCTCTACGTCTATCCCATTCATACGCGGCATTGCATGAACGTGGTTGCCGAATCGGAGGGTAGGGGAGCGGCGGTGCTGCTTCGGGCTGCGGAGCCCTACCAAGGCGAAAATCAAATGTGGCGGGCGCGTTTCCCCGATCAGCCATGGGACCAGCCGCCTGTGGACCAAACGCGACAACAAAAAACGCAACTACGACCTGTGCCCTCCGCAGATCCATCGGCTCATGCCTTAACCGGAGTTCCGTCTAACTCGCCCATTGCCTTGAGTTGGCGGCAGGCGGCACAGCTCACGCAAGGGCCTGGCCGATTGTGCGAAGCCCTACGAATCAATCGGGAGCAGGATGGCATGCAACTGTGTCGCAGCGACAGCCTCTGGTTGGAAACGCCACCCGATTGTGTAGGCCAGAAAAATTGGCGGATTCGCTCAAGTCCCAGAATTGGAATCTCAAAGGCCAAGAGCTTACCGCTAAGATGGTTCATCGATGGGCACCGTTTCGTCAGCGGCTGCTCCAGAGATCACTCCCAAGGACGACATTGGACGTTTCAACACGACGGTCTGTCGACTTGATGATCTGCTAACCCAATACCCACCTTCATTTCCCCACGCAGAGTAACTAACTATGACTTCGGAAGAGAATGCGCCGAGCCTGTACTCAAAATGGCTAACAGTATTTCTGTGCGGCATGCTGGGCTGTTTGTGTTTCCGTCCTGCGGGGGCGGAAGAACTGCAAATCGGGACATTCCAAGTGGATGCTTCACCGGCCATCGGCAGTCCACTGGCCTATGACCCCACGCGTGAAATCACTGAGCCTCTCAGTCTGCGTGGCATCGTACTGGTACCCGAGCAGCAAAAGCCGATTGTGCTGTGCGTCGTCGATTGGCTGGGCGTGGCAAACGCAGCCCAAGATGCTTTTCGCGAAGCGATTGCTAATGGCACGCAAACCACGGTGGATCGCGTCGTGGTGCATGCCCTGCACCAGCACGATGCTCCTCGCTGCGATCTTTCGGCCGCCGCAATATTGGACGAATTTGGTGGCAGTGGTGGACACTACGACCAGCAGTTTATTCATCAGTGCGTTGATCGTGCCGCCCAAGCTGCTGGTGCCGCGCTAAACAAGTTATCAGTGGTCAAGTCGGTTCGTTCCTCCAAAGCACAGGTCTACGAAGTAGCGTCGAACCGACGCATGTTAGGCCCGGATGGAAAGGTCCACGTGACTCGCTACACGGCCTGCAAGGACCCTAAGGTGCGCGCCTTGCCCGAAGGAGTTATTGATCCTTGGTTACGAACGTTGACGTTTACGGGAACCCAGGGAGATCTGGCGGTACTGACTTTTTATGCCACACATCCGCAAAGTTACTATCGCACGGGTGGGGCGAACCCGGATTTTCCCGGTATGGCCCGCAACGCTCGGCAAAAAGATACCGGCGTGTTTCACTTACATTTCAATGGCGCTGGTGGCAATATTGGGGCTGGAAAATACAACGACGGATCCACGCAAAACCGTCAGGTATTGGCGGATCGTGTTGAAGACGCGATGCGCCGCGCCCATCAGGTTCTCGAGACTCAAGCTCTTTCTTCGATTGAGTGGCGTTCCGTTCCAATCCAACTTCCGCCAGGAGCTCATCTGAAAGAGTCCGTACTGTTGGAAGAACTCAGGCAAGAGTCCACGCCCGAGGCCTTGAGACTGAACGCTGCCAAGAAGGTGGCATATCTACGCAGAGTCGAGCAGGGAAAAACGATTTCGGTCAGCTGCCTTCAGCTGGGAGACAACCAAATTCTCTTTCTGCCGGGTGAACTGTTTGTCGAATATCAGTTAGCCGCCCAAGCCATGCGGCCTGAGGCAAATGTGATGGTGGCAGCTTACGGCGAGTACGGAACCGGCTACATCGGTACTCGAGTCGCATATCCACAGGGCGGCTACGAAGTCAGTGAACGGGCGTCCAACGTTGGGCCCGAAGCGGAAGCCATTCTGCTCGATGCCATGCGTACGGTACTGAAAGCTGCCGACAATCGCGTACATGCCAGTGATTTCACAGAGACCTTCGGAGAACTCCCACGCTAGCGTGGGCGTTAGCGACGGTTCTGCTGTGTTGGACGTAATCGCAGGTTGGTTAGCGACCTGCGACTGGCGAAGAGCCCGAGGATTTCATCTCTGCAGGCGGAGTTAAAGCTCAGCTAGGCCCACTCGATGTCCGCTCGATGGCAATGGCTCTGACAGGGCTGCCATCGATACCCGGCAGGTTCAACGGCAAAGCGATAAACTCAACCTCAGGCTGAGTCAATTGGTCCAGATTGGCCAGACCTTCAACGATTAGAACACCGCCCTCGAAAAGTGTGCGGTGCACCTCAGTCAACTCCTGACGATTGTTCACATCGGCCACGGAAGCCTGCTCCACGCCGATCATCCCCACCCGTTTATCGACCAGCCAGTGGGCTAATTCCAAGGAGATGCGGGGCAGTTCATCGCGATAGGCGTCGGTTCCGTAGCAGCGGTACCAATCGGTTCGGAAAAGAATGCGACAGCCTGGCGTGAGGCGACTGTGCAGTGGCGCAACATGCTCCACGGTAATCAATTGCCGAGGCTGGGCTGGAGCCAGGTTCAGTACCCAGGCCGGTCCGACGCAAACCGCAAGATCTTGTTGTTCGATGGTTGCGGCCTCAGGCACAAAATGAATCGGAGCATCCATGTGCGTACCGCAATGGGAGTAGAGTTCCAGCGTCGAGGCATTCCATCCGTCGGTCTCTAAGCTCTTGGCCCGAGTAATCCGAACGCCGCGCATGTTGTCATCGATGGGCAAGCTCAGGTCGACGATCCGCATGTGGGTTCCTTCTGAAATCATGGTTTCTCCCAACAACCGCTGACTGCGGAGCGGTACATAGCTTCTTGCACGACGATGCTCTGCAAGTAGTTCCGTCCGCTGGTTTCGAATTCGCTTTTGGAAAGTAGACAATCCACGAAATGCTGCTGTGTCTCCCGCACGCAATCTCCGGCAAATCCTTGCCTTGTATGTTGGTAGCTGTGATCCCTCTCCGGTTGGCCCAAAGGCTGGATCGTAAGCCGACCATCTGGGTAAAGACGAAGCGTGCCACCGTCGGCCTCAAAAAGCAGCTCGCCAAATGTGTAGCGCGGATCTTCGGCCGTGGACTCGTTGAAGCGATTGGCGTCATAAAGCCCCAATCCTCCTTGCTCAAACTCGAAGACCGCGATGCCCGCATCTTCCCCGGCGATCACCGGATTCAAGCGTCGCAGCTGACACCACACACGACTGACCTCGCCTGCCAGAAAACGAAAGGTGTCCACCGTGTGGATCCCAGCTTCAAATACCAGGAATCGTGGCATGCTTTGAAAATAGGGCTGACGCGCCAAGTAGGCCTGCGGCCCGTGACCGTCACCGGCACGATTACGAAAGCTGATCGTATGCAGCTTTTCGCCAACGACTCCCTGGTTAAACAGGCGTTTGATTTCCCGATACCAGGGTTGGAAACGAAAATTTTCGTGGATCATGAACGGCACGCCGTGCTCCGCGGCAACCGCAACCAAGTGTTCACACTCTTCCAGGCTGTTCGCCAGTGGCTTCTGGCAGATCATGGGCAAACCACGCTGCGCGACTTCAGCAACGATATCCGCGTGCGTTTCGGGGCGGGTGATGATGTCGACAAAGTCAACCTCGACTTCATCCAGCATCTGACGGTAATCGGAGAAGGTCCTGGCGATCGCATATTGCTCGGCCACGGCTTGTGCCTTTGACCGATCGACGTCACAGCAAGCCACCACCCGCACGGCATCGATGCGGGACCAGGCATCGTAGTGAAAGTGGCTGAAGTAACCGGCTCCAATACACGCGCACCGCAACGTAGTATCGGAGTGTTTTGGGGTTGGCTCTGCACTCACGTCGTTGCTTTCAACTCCTCAGTTTGTAGCTCCTGCCAAATTGGGCGATCGGGTTGAATACGCATCCACATGCCAATCGCCAGCAAATTCAGAAAAGCCGCCAGATAGAAAAAGGGTTCGTGCATTTGGGTCCAGGCGTACAAG
>JANSWS010000693.1 GCA_024743355.1 bacterium | reverse complement strand
CTACGCTCGCCAGAGCGTGGTCTGATCGCGAACGTAGCTACGCTCGCCAGAGCGTGGTTCGATGGAGCAAAGCTGCTCAGACCACCTTCTGCTCAGTCCACCTTCTGGCGAAGGTAGCTACGCTGAAGTTCCACCTTCTGGCGAAGGTAGCTACGCCAGAGCGTGGTTTGCCGGAGAAGGTAGCTACGCTGTTCAGTGTTTAACAACTGCCTATTTCATTAACTGCTTCTCGTATGGCCCCTAACTCATTGTCTTCTTCGGAAATAGGCACCCTAGCCAAGACCCACTACGCCTGGCTGCTTCCCTTGTTCATCGGCAGCGGTTGCGCGGCTTTGATGTACGAGATTATTTGGTTTCAGTCGTTGCAATTGATCGTAGGCGCCTCAGCCTTATCCCTGGGTGTACTGCTGAGCACCTTCATGGGTGGCATGTGCATTGGCAGCTTGCTCTTGCCACTGACCGTACCACGCCGCTGGCACCCGCTGCGTGTTTACGCCGGCTTGGAACTTGGGATCGCCATTGCGGCACTTGTCTTGCTGGATCTACTGCCAACGGTGGAGGCCTTTTATGTGTCTGAGTTTCACAGCGGAGCAGCTAACATCTGGCAGGCCAACGTCATATCCCGAGCTGTGATTGCGGGTCTATGTCTTTTGCCGCCTACGATTCTGATGGGAGCTACGCTTCCAGCGATTGCTCGCTGGTTTGAGAGCAATCCGCAAGGAGTCTCACAAACGGGGCTCTTTTACACGGCCAACATTGTTGGTGCTGTGATTGGCTGTTTGTTGGCTCCTTTCTACTTGCTGCGGCTATTCGATATGGTAACTGCCACTTATTGTGCGATTGCCATCAACGTGGTCGTCGCGGGCCTGGGGCTGGCTGCCAGTTATGCTCTGCCTTATCAGGCACATACAACGCGGCCGCAGGGCACAAACTCGAGGCGATCTTTTCAGCCCGTCGCCTATCTGGCAATCGGCATCTCCGGGTTCGCTGCCTTGGGTGCCGAAGTTATTTGGACCCGCGAACTCTCGCTGTTATTGGGCGCCACGGTTTATACATTCGCACTAATATTGGCTGTCTTTTTAGTCGCGCTTTCCTTGGGAAGCGGCGTGGGATCCGCTTGGGCCAAGCGCTTGCAACGTGCCGATTTAGCGTTTGCATTTTGTCAGTGGACCGCGGCGCTGGGAGTGGTTTGGGCAGCATGGATTACCGCTCAATCGCTGCCCTACTGGCCCATCGACGTGTCACTGACCACGAATCCCTGGCTGACCTTTCAATTGGATCTGGTGAGAGTCGCTTGGGCGGTGTTTCCTGCTGCCTTCAGCTGGGGCTGCAGCTTTCCCTTGGCCTTGGCGACCGCCGCACGAGGCCAAGACTCAGGCAAGATGGTCGGTGGCATCTACGCCGCCAACACTTTAGGAGCTATTTTTGGGGCGCTCGGTTGCAGTTGGCTGGCGATACCACAGTTCGGCGTTCAAATCACGCATCAGATCATCATTGCCGCATTATTGCTTTCCGCTGTGTTGCTGATGCTGGCGACACTATTTTCGAGGTTTCGGTCCGTTCAGAAAAAAGGCGACTCCGAGATTAATAGGCTGGAAGCCAGTCGGGCAACCACAAGCACCCAGCTTGCAGCCGCGGCCCTGTTGTTCGTCGCTCTGACGGCTACGGCTTGGGCAGCCTTCCACTTGCCCGCTCCACCGCCGGGACTGGCCGGCTACGGCCGCTACCTGGTTACCTGGTTAGAGAATGAGCCCGAATTCTTGTATTCCGCCGATGGATTGAGTTCATCGATCGCGGTTTCGGAATTTGATGATGGCCAAAGAAACTTTCATGTGAGCGGTAAAGTGGTTGCATCCAGCGAAGCGCAGGACATGCGATTGCAACGCATGCTCGGCAAGGCAATTGCAGCATGCGCCAGCGTCTCCGCAGGAACGCCGGGGCTTTGGCTGTGGTGGTGGCAGGGGCTGTTTTTGCAGACACGGTTTGGAGATTGCTGCCAACATGCATGCAGAATTGCGCCCGTGGCCGGAGCCCCGGCGATCTTTGGACCGATACGGCGGGAGGCCTCTTATT
>JANSWS010000708.1 GCA_024743355.1 bacterium | reverse complement strand
GCGGCGATCATCGTGCCCGATGGCGTGCTGTTCGGTTCGTCCACGGCACACAAGACGCTGCGGAAGATGCTGGTCGAGGATCAGAAGCTGGACGGGATCATCAAGATGCCGGGCGGCGTGTTCAAACCTTACGCCGGAGTCTCGACGGCGATTGTGTTGTTCACCAAGACCAATTCGGGCGGCACCGAGCACGTTTGGTTCTACGACATGCAGGCCGACGGCAAGTCGTTGGACGACAAGCGAACCGAGTTATTACCGGCGGAGAAGCAAGGCCCCAGACCCGCCTCGCAACTGACCGCCGATGAGCACGCCAAGAACAATTTGCCTGACATTTTGAAGCGTTGGCAGCAGCGGGATGGCAAGGAGCGAAAGAACGGGCGGACGGCCCAGAGTTTTTGCGTACCCAAGAGCGACATCGCCGCGCAAGGTTACGACCTTTCGATCAACCGCTACAAGGAAGTCGTCCACGAAGAAGTCGAGCATCGTCCGCCGCACGAGATTCTCGATGAGCTGGAAGGCATCGAGAACGAGATTATGCAGGGCATGCAAGAACTGCGGGGGATGCTGAGGTGAGCGTCGTCGACAACCTAGAAAGGACATTACGAGTTCCAATTGCGAAAGTTGCGTCAAAGGCAGCGACTTGGAACCCTGCTCGTGAACGTCCAAGCGATTATTTCACATACGTGGACCTCAGTTCTGTTGACCAATCGACAAAGGCGATTGTGGAACCTCGTGATATTTTGGGTTCGGAAGCACCGAGTCGTGCGCGACAGATTATTGAAACGGGTAATGTCTTAGTCGCTACGGTGCGCCCAAATTTGAATGGCGTAGCTCGCGTAACCGCTGATTTGGATGGTGCGACTGCGTCCACTGGATTTTGCGTCATTAAGCCGAATCCTAATGCGCTTGATTCGGGCTATTTGTTCCATTGGGTCAAGACACCTCAGTTTGTTGCTGACATGGTTCGCAAGTCTACAGGCGCGAACTACCCAGCCGTGTCGGATCGCATCATTTTCGAGTCAGCGATCCCCCTCCCGCCCCTTTTCGAGCAGAAGCGGATTGCGGAGATCTTGGATCGGGCGGAGGCGTTGCGCTCCGGGCGTCGCGCCGCCCTCGCCCTCCTAGACGAACTCACCCAATCCATCTTCCTCGACATGTTCGGCGATCCGGTGGGCAATCCGAAACGCTGGGAAATGAAATCTCTACAAGACGCAGGAGTCGAGACTAAGACTGGTCCGTTCGGTTCTTTGCTGCACAAATCCGACTACATCACGAACGGTGTCCCACTGATAAACCCAAAGCACATGGTAGATGGGCGCGTTGAGCACACTGGTGACGAAACCGTATCTGAAGAGAAGGCAAGGAAGCTTTCCGCGTACCGTCTTAAGGATGGTGATATTCTCATGGCGCGTCGCGGGGAGATGGGGCGATGCGTTGTGGTTAAAAGTCATCAAGAAGGATGGCTGTGTGGGACCGGTTCGTTTTTCATACGCGCACCCGAGAGTGTTTACCTCTCAGAGTTCTTAGAGTTGGCACTTTCGAGCGAGCCAATGCGTAAGCATCTCGAAAACCTATCTGGGCGAGCAATAATGCCGAGCTTGAGTGGCAATCAAATTAAATCACTTCGCCTTCCTTTACCTCCAATTGAGATCCAACATTCGTTTGTAGCGAAACTGGAAAAACAAAAAGCGATCGTTGACGCACAAAGAAGGCACCTGAATACGATGGACACTTTTTTTGCGTCCCTCCAACAACGCGCATTCCGGGGCGAACTGTGATGGTTGAGAGCACGCGATGAGCAACTTTGAATTTCTATCCGCCGAATGGAAAGACCTGCACGAAGCGGCTTCCAAGGCCGAACAGACTGCGATCACCGATCCACGTACCTCCT
>JANSWS010000282.1 GCA_024743355.1 bacterium | reverse complement strand
GCTCCGATGCGTTCGCCAGAATAATCTGCGGGCACCATAAACTAGCCATTTCCTCGAATTGAAATCTCCCTTGGAAGAGCTTCTCGCCAACACCCGCTTCCACTGGGTCGAACGTCTGTCGCGGGTCAAACCACTCCAGGCTCAAGACACCGCTGAATTGAAAAGACTCCGTTTCCTCATTAACCTCGTTGACGTCTTGCAGCGCAAAGGAGGCGACCACAGGAATCGGCAAGTTTACTGGCGGCAGAGCCAGCGATGAGTATGGAACTGTAGCCACGGCGGTGCCCACAAGACCCTCGTTCGGTCGCGGCTGTTCTGCATAGGCGACCGTGGCTGCCAGTTTCAAGATAAATGCCATGGCCGCAAATTTGGCCGTACGGGTAAATCTTGGCTCGCAAAGGAGCTTCGCGATTCGTTTCTGGATCGACATTCTCGATAGCTTCTCCAAGAAGCAAAGCCGGCTTCGATCGTCACTGGGTGCGACTGCTGTCGGCCTTCCCGCTTGTAATCTTGCAACATCTTAGGTCCGTGAGCAACCTGCGATGATGTCAAGCGCTGTAGAAACGCGGCGGTCGCCGCACGGCTGATAAGATCAGCCGCGCGCGTAACAGCCGCTCGAAAAGGCCGGAGTATTCTCGCCGACATTGGTAGCGGCATTCATCGAGGCCAGCAGCGGTCAAAGCGGTTCGCCAGACCTGCTGCTGCTTGTGTCGATGGTACTGGTACGCCTTACCAGCCTTCTTGGGCAAAGATCTCATCGATGGAATCGAGGTAGCCCCGGACGCTGTAGGGAGGAGCCGCTAGAGAAACCTCTTGCCAGTCAAATTCATGCTGAGTGCCCAGCACGCGAACGATGGCATTTCCATTGGCGTCCGTTATGTGAACGAAATCCCCGCGTCCCAATTGAGCCGTGAAGATCTTCCCGGCAGCATCTACATACGTCATCAGCACTTGAGTGCCGTTCTGACTGATCACGGCTTCCGTGAACACGGC
Source organism: bacterium (assembly GCA_024743355.1). GTDB lineage: Bacteria > Planctomycetota > Planctomycetia > Pirellulales > Pirellulaceae > Aureliella. The sequence continues at coordinate 9,594 of JANSWS010000282.1, read as the reverse complement.
GTCGTCGAAACCATCCATCTTGGCGGTCCACAGCAGCTCATTGTTCGGGCCGACCCCGAAATAGGCTCCGTTGTACGCCAGCGAAGGATTCATGATCACGTAACGCGATGCCAGTTGATCAATCGTACGACCGTAGGTTGTATCGAGTCCCAGAGCCGCAAAATGGTAGTCCCCACCGTCCAATCCGCCTGGTTGGGCAATGTCGATGGTGAATTGATTCTCAATGGTATCCAAATCGCCGCCGGCACCTGGAACGTCCACTCCATCCCGGTACATGAAGGGCTGGTCGTAGGAAACTACATATCGACCGGGGGCCAGATTCTCGAATGAGTAGCTACCATCTGAGAGAGTCATCACCGTTTGGGTTGGGATCGTCTGCCCGAGGGAAACACCGCTCAGTGTGATTTTCACCGCACCGAGTCTTCGCTCATCCGCATCAATAATTCCGTCACCGGTCTCATCGACCCAAACAATGCCGCCAAGCACGCTGGGGCGAAACGCCTCAACATTGATAGTAACCAGACCTTCGGCGGTATTCATATGGGGTTCTTCGCCGGGACCGCTGTCCTGCAGGGTATACAAGAAAGTGGCCTGACCCACAAAATCATCGTCGGGCGTATAGGTAATGGTTCCATCATTGTTCAACACCACCGTGCCATTCGTGTCGGCAGTAGGAGTTACTGCAATAATGGCCAGTGTTTGATCCGACTCGTTGGCGGGACCGGGTGAATCATTGACCAGCAAGTCCTCCACGGGAATAACGAGATCTTGCTGATTGAAGCCATTCAGAAAATCTGGGCCTGCAATGGGTGGGTCATTAATCGGTGCCACTTCCACCGTCACGGTACCCGTTGCTTCCAATTGTCCATCGCTGATCGTATAGGTAAACGTATCAGTTCCGAAGAAGTCTTGGGCTGGCACGTAGGTTACGGTATCGCCCACGAGTGAGACTGTTCCGCCTTGTGAACTGGTCGGGCTGACACCGGTCATGGTCAGCTGCTGATTTCCTTCGTCGGGTGGTCCTGGCAGATCGTTGGCAAGCAAGTCCGCGACTGGAATATCGAGGGCCACGTCCTCGTCCGTGCTGACCTGGTCAGGATTTGCAACTGGGGGATCATTGACCGCCGCAACCGTTACCGTGACCGTGGCTCGACCAGACAGGGGTGGTATGCCGTCATCGGTGGCCACGTAAGTGAACAGGAACGTGCCGTTGAAGTTTTGCGTGGGCGTGTAGATGACGTTTTCGCCCACCAGTTCCACGCTGCCTCCCGCAGAGGCCGAGGAAACCGAGGTCAGCGTCAAGGTTTGCGGGTTGGCATTCGAGGCAGCATCTTCACCCAGGCCCGGTGAGTCATTGGCCAGCAGGGTCGAAATAGCAATGGTGGCTGCTAGGTCTTCGGTAGCGGAAGCCAAGTCGTCTACCAGAATCGGTGGATCATTCACATTTTCGATCGTGACCGTGACGGTTCCCGTCGAGTCTTCTCCCAACTCTGACGTATCGTTCATGATGTAGGTGAAAACGTCGGTTCCGTAGAACTTGGAATTCGGTGTGTAAACTACCTGGTCATCCGTCAGATCGCCCGGTGTGCCGCCGTCATCAATGGCAACCGTACCGAAGCTGCCGTTGGATGCACTCAGAAGAATCGCCAGCGATTCAGGATTCACACGATCGTTGGCCAGAACATCAATGCTTACCGGCACATCTTCCAGAGTCGTCGCCGTGTCCCGCCGAGCACTGGGCAAGACGCCCGCTTCTACGTCAATGGTAACGGTCGCTGTATCGGAGAGACCGCCTTGATCCTCGATGGTGTAAGTGAATGAATCGGGTCCGATGTAGTCGGTTGCCGGCGTGTAGATAATGGAAAATCCATCGGCAGCAATCGCGACGGTTCCTCCATTCGTGGTGCCGCTTACGGCGACGATGGTCAATACATCGTTACCTTCATTTGGTCCACCACTATCATTGTCCAAGACGTCGAGATCATTGTCGGAAGAATTCTCGTCGACGTTGAAGCTGTCGTCTGAGGCTGTCGGCGCGTCGTTGACAGCGTTGACATTAATCGTAACTGTGGCGACATTCGAAATCAGGCCGGAGCTGTCGCGGACGCTGTAGGTGATTTCGTCTGGACCGAAGTAGTTGGCCGGAGGCGTGTAAACCAAACCGTTTACCGAACCCAATGTATTGGCCGTTGTTCCAACCGAATTAATCGTCAGGGTGCGGCCAGGTTCAACCACATCGTTGACGGTTACGTTGCCGTTCAACGTAAGTGAAGTGTCTTCATTGGTCGCGATTGTGTCGTTGACAGCCACCGGTGCCGTGGGATCGGAGATGACAGTCAAGGAAAATACGTCACCGTAGGAAACCATGCTGGGCGGGATAACTGTCACACCCGTCACGATGTCGGTTGACGGAGGGTTGTCGGCCTGATTGGGGGTGAAATTGATCACACCGGGAGCGGTAGCAATGAGCGGGACCGTGAACAGAAGTTTCGCGCCCGAAGGTGATGGCAGTGGGATCTCTTGGGAGGCCGCACCCACATCGTCAAACTCGGTTGAAGTCACAGCGGAGCGACGAGCAAAATCATAAAGGTCCGCGAAGATAAACGCGCTTGCCTCAGCTTCCGGCGTGGATTGATCACCGGCCAAAACTTCCGCGATGGCGAAATCGAAGGTCGAGTTCGGAATAACTGCAACGTTGCTATCATCCAGCGTGATGAGTGGCAAATCCTGACCCGCCAGTTGATTGCCAAAGCGAATCTCAAAGTTAAACCGGGGGACTCCATTCTGCTGGTCTTCCGCCTTGGCAGCTTGGTCGACTACCGCTGTGACGTTACCCACGCCTACGTTTGACAAGGCTTCAAGCTTATCCTGCATGTCGGCAGCTATCGCGCTATCAGACCTTGGTGAACCGCTCGAGAAGAGAGCGATGGGTGCGGTTGTTTGCCCGTCAAATGTCAGAGTGAAACTGCTGGCGGTTTGCGTAACGTCCAGCTTGTCGACAAAAAACTTCAGGGATTGGATTTCACCTACTGCCACATCAAAAGCAGCGTCATTGTCGAAGGCGATGTCTAAGTAGGCCGCATTGATGCCTGCAGCGCTGAAGCCGCGTGTGTCACGCACGAAGGTTTGAAGCTGGAAGATGTCGCCAACCACAACCTGATTGTTGGTAAGCGGCGCTCCCGTAGAGTCGATGAACTGATAGGTAAACTCGGCGACGGGAGTCGTCTCGCCTTCGCCATTGAGATAGTTAGCAACGATCAACGCGTCCAGCGCGGTCAGATAGTTATCGCCGTTAACGTCAAACAGCGGCCCATCTGCCTTGCGGCCCGGTTCTACTTCAGGAAGCTTACCACCCTTGCCGCCATTGATGGCATTTACGACCAGTAAGGCGTCCAAAGGTGCCACGTTGTAGTCACCGCTCACGTCCTCCGCGATCAAATCATTCTGGTATGGATTGGGTACGTCGAAAGCCAACAAGCGTCGAGCTTCCAAAGCTTCCAAGCGAAGTTGCTGCAGGCGATTGGTGCGATTCCTACGTAGGCTTTTGACTCGGCCTACGAATTTTCCAAATTGTGTTTTCATCTTTGCGCCTAGAGACGTTCAGAGTTCGAAGCTAACTTCATTGAGCCGACGTGCGATCCACCCACGGATTTGACAGCTAATTGGTATACGGGAAGCATTCCCCTACAGGAGGGGGTCAGCCTGCGATCGAGAAAAGATGCGAGGAGACGGAATGCCGACCACATAGCGTGCTTTAGGTTAGTCAAAGCGGGCGGAAAATTCAATTCAGGCAAAATAGGGCTCCGGGGGCGAATCGGTAAAAACCGCACCGCCCTTCGCCAAAAGTAATCCGTAAGTCTCCCGTGAGCCTTAGAGTCCGGCAAAGCACAAAAGTTCCGAGAAAAAAGTGCCACCAAACAGAGTGGTTTCCAAATGCAAGGGTCAAAGCGAATTTGCCGGCAAATGGGCCGCCAGCAAGGCTTCGAGCCACTCGCTCTCCTCTTCATCGGCATCCAAGATCGATGGTCTTTGCAAGGAGGTGGCAAGAGTTCCCCAGCTGCCAAACTTCTCGGGCCGAGGAGAGCTGGGAGAGGCATCGAATGCCGACATTTCGACGGAAGCCGAATGCTCTGCCGCAAACGAACATGTTTGCTCACTCAGCTTAGTTTCCTCTAACGGAGGGGAGGAGAATTCGCCTTCTCCGTTGCCACCGTTGGCATTGAGGTGATTGACGACCAAAAGAACGTCCAAAGCAGAAACGAAGCTATCGCCACTGACGTCCAGATAAGGTGGTCTGGGTAGAGCACTGCCGGTTAAATCGCGTGAGTCGTTCAGATTGATGTCATTAACAATCAGCAGCGCGTCCAGCGGGCTGACGATTTCGTCCGCATTGACATCAAAGGAATTGTTTGGATTCTGCCAGGGGCTGTCCGTGGGGGCGAAGCCGAAATCGACGTCGGTTACCGCGGTATTTGCGGAAACGAAAATGGCTTGTTGACCGCCGGCCGGTGATGTGGCAGCAAATCCGCCCGTGGGTGTGACGCGGACGTTGTAGTCGCCCTGAGGCAAACTCGGAAACGCAAAATACCCCAATGCATCGGTTACGGTGGAGGTTTCTGGCCCAAACCTAAGATAATCCAGTTTCACACTGGTGTTCGAGTGGCCCCCTGCGATGATGTAAGCAATATCGCTGGCTCCACGCTCAATTAGCATGGTTTCGACTTCGCCCAGGCCCAGCTTTGCGGTCGTGTAGCGTCCCACCAGCTGGCCGGACGAGTTGAAGGCTTCCAAACGCCCATAGGTGTCATTCGACGAACCGATGGCATCGATCATGACTACGCTGGTCGGCGAAGCGAAGTCGGCCTGCAACCTGCGGCTGGAGCTATTCCAATTCGACAGATAGGAGCGAGTGGACTTCGAATAGCCGCGGAAGCTCTTGTTACCCGTGCTGGTCAGAGTGTCTGCAAATACGGCCACGCGGCCGTCGCCATCCGTGCCATTGGTGCTCAAGGTCAGTTGGCTGCTGAAGCCACTGGCCAACTGCCCATCTGGGAAATCGTCCGGCTCAATTTCCGTTTTCAAGGTGAGCGTTGATCCACCCGCGTCCACCAGTTCCACCGACCATAGCTCAGGTCCGTACTCACCAACGTCTCTCAGGCCGTTTTGGTTGTCATCGAGCCAGACGAAGCCATTAACGCCCGCCACGGGGGTGGCGTCAGCACGGAACAGCCGCCCCTGAAACAAATTGCTGGTGACCGTCGTAGCTGAATCGCGGGCTCTTATCTCAATCAATTCCGCTCCATCGGGAACATCGATGGATAAGTCCAAGTTGACTTCGTAGGCATCTGGCAAAGAGTAAATCTGCCAATCACCACCGTCAAATCGATATTCAATCTCGCGAATCCGATTAATCGTGATGTCGTTTCTGAGACCAGCTGGATTGAGATTGGGCAGCGTCTGAACGGATGCCTGACCAACAAATCGATAAACTGAGTTGTCGACATCCAGATAACCAGTGCCGGTCAATTTATGAGGCACATCCAGCACGTCGAAAATCCCGTCCTGGTCGCTATCCTGCCAGCCGATCATGGCAAGAGTGCTTTCAGGCGAGGTATTGCTCATATAGGCAATGTCCAAAAGACTCCCCGAGGCCATGATACTGGGCTGCTGTTCAAAGCCAGGCTCAGGATTGTCGTAGGCGTTCAAATTCTGAGTGTTGTAATAGCCCCGGCGATTGAAGTAATTGCCGCCGCCAATGTACTCGTCTCGCCCCCAGAAAATGTGTCCGGTTTCATGGGCGTAGGTGGAAGCCGGGCGGGTAGCCGGGCTGACAATAAACAGTCCGCCCGCGAATGCAAAGGCGTTTCGAAACGAGCCGCCGGCAGCAAATTGGCCGTCCGAGTCATTGAACGATGGCACGATAAAAATCGTAAAAGACCAGTGCGTGTCATGCTTCACGCGTTGAGCATGATTGAAGGCCCGCATATCAAGTTCCAGGTTTCCCGAGCTGTGTCCCTGGGAATTGAGAAACTCTTGCACATACAGCACGTAGTCATTGGATCTTCGCGAAATCGGTTCGTAGCGGGTCTCAAATGGCTCCAAAGCATGGGTCGTGTCCACGGTAAACGAAAGTTCGTGGTACGGGGTCAGGGTCTCCAGAGTGTCGACCCACCACTGGAGGCCTTCGTTGACATTGTCGAGAACCAGCTGAATTGTCAGCTCATTCCAGTCCTCGGTGTCGGCGTCTTGCTGCCCTGTGCTTTCCAATAAAACCGGGGTCACCGCCACATCACCCAGGAAAAATTCCCCCAAGTCCAACTCGGTGGCTCCGTACGGCATGGATGTCAACAAACGTCGGTGCTCAAGCTGCTCCATCCGCAGCCTGCAGCGGCGTGCACGGCCTGACTTACTCATTGAAAGCGATCTGCCAAACGACAATTTTCGAATCTCCGTGTTTTGATCGGAGGACCTCAATACGAGGTGCCGGGCGGTTCTTGTGGCTGGTAAGATCTCAGCTGTAAGGGTGGTTGTTGAGCTGCGATTCTACACACTATTGGATTCGGAATAGTCGTGCAGGTTCCGCCGGGAATCCCATAAAAAGGGGAGCAGATTCGCACCTACGCGCAACGAAAGTTGCGGTGAAACCCTAAAAAATCGCTAACCGATAGACTTGCAATGAACTTCGCAGCCTGCAGCGGACGCTTTAGCGGCGGTTTGCAATTCGCATCGATCTAGGGGAGCACGCCAAGAGCCCCTACAGCATGGGCTATCAACCACGCGGAATAGATGGTGAAACTACACCGCGTGGCTGTTGAGTGTGGCATTCAAGGAGCATGGTTACCGAGGTAATCCTTTTTGCAGGCCTTCCAGCAAATCCCCGAGCAAATCGTCATGGGAATCGGACTCGGCCAGATCCGCCCAGGCCAGATCTGCAGAATTGCCGATCTCAGCACCTGGATTTGCAGGCTCCGCCAGTTCCAAATCGGAATCATCCGCGGAGGCAGCTAGCAGAGCCAAGTCGTGCAACTGACTGGCACTTGCCTTGGCTGTCAGGGACAACTTGTTGACCACGGTTTCAATACTTGGAGCCCAATCGCTGGCCAACACAAGCTCTGTCGCGGGGTTCTGGTAGGAACCAAAGCCAAAGACCGCCAGCTCGCTATATTCGCCTTCACCATTGGCCGCCAATTCATTGAGATAGTTGATCACGAGCAAAGCGTCGATGGCACTGACCACACTGTCTCCATTGACGTCCACATAGGGCGGAACGTTGGTGGCTGGTAATGTAAGCTCCTTGGGCGTCGTCGGATCATTCAAATAGTTGCGGACCTGCAACGCATCGATGGGCGAGACGAATCCGTCACCGTTAACATCCAGATTGTTGCGGGAGTTGGTATAAGGATTGCCATTGATGGTCAGCACCCAATCTTCGACTTCACCGTCTGGGGCGTCACCGATGGGAGAACTGACCGCTGCCGCATCGCTGCTAATGCGAACGCGTGCAACGGTTTGTCCAGCAACCGCGGATGGCGGGACAATAAAGGAAACCGTCGTCGGCGTGTTGATAACTTGGGCTGCGATTTCCTGCTCGGAGCTCGAGAAGAAGCCATCACCGTTGTAATCAATCCACAGGGAGACGTAGGCGTCGTCACCGGTGGTGTTTACCACGTCCAAGGTAACGCTGCTTTGGAAGGCCGCGAAGAACTCGGAGAAAGTAACGCCATCGTCCAGGTCAGCGTCGACCAGTCGGGCGTCTGCGTCAACAGTCACCGTTGGGCCGATGTGCAGGCCATCAACGACAGTATGTCGCGGTCCTCCGTCGGCTGCAGTCGAGGTATAGGGCGCTCCGGCGTCACCATAATCGAAGCCTTCACCCATGAAGATGGTCAGCGTGGTGGTGCCATCGGTCTGATTGGCCTTCAGTGGGTTGCCTGCTTTGTCTCGAATGGCTTCGATCAAGTTAGCGCCGCTGCCGGAAATGCCCTGTACGTCGCTGATGATCAGCCGAGTACCAAATTGGGTAACAATCGCCCCGGGCAACTGCTGTCCGTCGATGGCAGACTTCATGCTGGATGCCACCTCGATAGCCGTGGCTTCCAGCGGGAGCTCAATCTTGACCGCCGCGGGTTGACCGGGCAATCCAGTTTGTGTGAGCACAGTGTCGGCCATGTCCAACCGCGTGTTCTCGTCGCCGCCAAGGCGAACGAGACCATTGCCATCGTAGGCAGGGCTAAGTCCCAGCCCAGCACCCGCAATCGCTCGTACCAGAGCATCACCGATTTGCGCGGCCGAAGCACCTGCAGGGAAGGACACGGGCACATTCTCAGGCAGGACACTACCGTCGGTGTCAAGTTCGAAGGTAACCGGTGATCCACTTCGGTCAATCACAAAGGTCTGGCCATCTTCCACGCCAACCGGAATTCCCTGCTCAAGCGGCATCTGCAGCCCGAAGACGGTTTGCACTCCGGAGCTGCCGCTCACCAGCAGTCCACTGTTTTCGGGATCCAACTGCAGGACGCTATCGCTGAGAATCTGTAGTTGATTGCTGGGGGTGGTAGCTCTGGCGTTAATCGTGGAGCCGGCAATGGCGGATTGAATGGCTGCCAAGGAACCGGTTACCGTAGGAGCGGACCCGATGTTAACTGGGATATTGCCCGGTTCCACTAGGCCGTCACCATCGAACTCATACGTAATTCGGCGAACACCATCATCCAGAACAAAGGTGGTGCCTTCATTCAGATCTGCATCGATGCCATTGGTCGTTGGAATGGATACCAAGTAACCGAGGTCGAATTCGAAAATGGTTTGGCTACCCGCTTGATCAAGAATCGTGAACTGATCGCCGTCGGTGTAAGTGGACGCTGGCCGTGCGACCAACGAGGACTCGCTCGAGTTAACAAAACGAATCGTGTAAACACTTTCGGTCTGCCAGATTCCAGCCAAAGGCTGTAAACGAATAACTCCGTTCGTGGAATCGTAGCCGAAGCGGTAGTCAAGTCCTTCCACCAATGGCACGTTGTTTCGGAATACGAGAACCGAGGAAGATCGCACCGATGATGCCAATACGCCTGTTCCGCTTTGTGAATCGCCGGGAGCGATACCGTCGACGATACGGATGTCAAAGCGGTCTAGCGAAGTATTAGTAAGCTCTACGATGGTCGGATCAGGATTCTGGTCCACGCCAGCGTTGTCGTTATCGATTGGGTACTGCAGGATCACCGAGGGCCCGACAAAATCGGCCCGATCCTGAGCGCCTCGATCCTTGAAAATATTTTCTCCCAAACCGGATGGAGCATCGACGTTCGGGTCGTTGATTCGCAGTTGACCGTGGATGTCATACTCTGGAGCCAGGATGGGGGATGCGGCAATCCCTAACGGTTGCTTCACGGCAACCAGCGAAGGACGATCCGCCAGCGAATCAACCGAGCTGTCGATTATTGGCGATCCAGGAGCCGGATAAAGGTTGCCAGTGCCGGCGCTGACAAACACTGGAACATTGGGTTCGAGCACGATTGGGAACTGTCCCAAACTGGCGCTGTTGGCAACGTTCGCGGTGTTGCGTTGGAATACGGTACCGCCGATTACAGTCGAGGC
>JANSWS010000389.1 GCA_024743355.1 bacterium | reverse complement strand
GGCGATTGGATTCTGTTCGGCAAGCATTTTGCCGTAAATCCGGCCAATACCGCGCAACGATTTTCTTATTTTCGATGGTTCCGAATCATTGCCATCGACGCCGAGCCGAAGCTCGGGCAGCTTCAAGACTTATCTCCGTCCGGCACGGACCCCTACGGCAACGGCGCGAACACAGTCGTGTGGTCGCGTGATGTCGTGGTCGAAGGTCCCGACTGGACATTTTTTTCGACGCCAGATCTCAGCGGCGCCACTTTAGGCTGGGAAACCATTGGCGGTGCCAATGGCATCCCCGTGCCGACAACTGGGACTCTGATGAGCAACGTGGTGACAGTGATCGAACGCAACGTCAGCGTTGATTGACATATCGGTCTCTCGCTGAGAGTGCCACCGGGCGACTGTAGGTTGCCTAGGATATTCAGGCGAGTGCTCCGTCGACAGACCCTGATCAGCTATTGGCAAGATGATGCTAAGTACCATGCAGCAGAACAATCAAAAGCACCTGTGCTCGGGTTCGACCACCACTTCCCGGCGAGCGGCATACCGCTCCAATCGCCCAGGGCTGATTCTCTTGGTCGTATTGGGGATGCTGGCTTTATTCAGCCTGCTGGCGGTGACCTACGTCGTCTTCTCCGGTCAATCGCGTTCCGCCAGCATGGCTCTAGCCCGAGCCGAGATCCGCGGTCACAAGTCCCGCAAGCCTCTGATGGAAGAAGCGGTCAAAGCTTTGATCCGCGGGCCGCAAATCAACGGCTCGCAAGATCTGGTTCCGATGAGCGGACACGATCTGCTAGGCGACGTCTACGGGTCGGTGGAATCGCAACAAGCCTACTTTGTGCGGATTCGCAACGAACAATTCAATCCATCCAACGGCTCGCGGGCCAACATGAGCTACTCGGCAAACGCTCTGCAACGCCCGATGATATTGAACAATCATTTCTTGCGGATTCCACTGGAGCCTGGCGTTGACTACTCTAATCCTACGGAATTGCCCGCCGAGCATGACGTGCTGAATGGCCGCGTGGTGACCTTTCCGCCAGGCAGCGGCCCGCTGAGCGGCCAATCTTTTCATGTCGTGCGTTACATCGGCCGCATGCAGTTTTTCTCCAGCCCCAACCGGGATCAACAAGAGGCCTTTGCTCAGTGCTATTCCATTACCGTGGATTTGCTGGAGGCAAACCTGGAAGCTTCTTACTCGAGCGTTGACTTTGCCACCGGAGCACCCGTATCCCAGTCCATCGGCGATTGGATCGCGCAGTTCCCGACTGGCACTGGCAATTGGGCCTCCGGCGTCTACGCGTGTTACCGCAGTGTCAATCTGGGAACCACGCAATTGAGCGGAGGCTTTCGACTGCTGCTCAACGCACCGGCTTTCAACTCGCATGGGGTGGGCGTGCTCAACGATGGCTCATCGCAATTGAGCTATTTCTACGATGACAACAACCTTCCCGGCCCGAACTTTCAAATCATCAATGAGATGGCGACGGCCCTGCAGCCGAATTACGTGGGGCTGACTCAGCCCTCGCCGCTGACGAACTCACGCGGGGTTTTGACCGGCAATGCGCAGACCTACAACAATCCGATCTATGGCGGTGGAGTTTATGAAGCCAACTCCATGCAGGGAATTCTCGGTGATACCGACGAGTCTTACGATGCGGCCGATTTTCAGAACATGTTTCTGTCCTACACACATGAAGGCGCCGCATCGTCGGCCCAGGTCATCCCCAGTTTTCACCGCGCGGCTCTCATCAACTACATTGTCAACTGGAAAGATCCGGCTACCTGGACCCAGGCAGAAATATTGGCCACGATCCGTCGCATTGAACTGGCCTGCATCCGTCCGCTGTCGATCCGAATTGAAGTCGGCGGCAATCTGGTTTACCTAAGCAATCCCGAGTTCACCGGCGGTAACGTGGGCAGCGCTCTATCGTCTCCCAACCTGAACCTTGTGCTTTCGAATTGGGGGCAATGGTCGACTCAAGGATGGGGAACGGTAAGTCAACCTGGCCCCTTCCGGCTATGGTTGAATGCGCTCACTCAAGGCCCTTGGGACGTCGATAACAACTCGGACGGCATTTATGACAGCGTATTTGTCGACGCGGGGCTGCCCCTGGAATCCTCCGCGGACGGGAAACTGCTGAAGGCTCTCGTCGCCTACTACGTGGAAGACTTGGATTCGAAGCTGGATGTCAATGCAACTGGCAATCTGGCCCAGGCAGATGACAACAACTATGTCTTTGCGGGCAATGACCAGTATGCTTTTCCGCTGTTGCCGCAGGATGGGTCGTATAGTGAATTGCAGCCCAGCACCGCGACCTATCTGCCTCAGGGCTTTGGCTACGGTCCGGCCGAAATCTCCTTCCGACATTTGCTTTCGAAGTCACCCCAGGCTGCGAATGCGGCTCTTCTGTACCGTCAACTCATTCAGGCTCGCTACCATCCCAATCGCACTACGGTAGCACCTTTCCCCGGCACCAATGCAGACGACGCACTTTCGTTACTGCATCGCATGCGCGAGCGTCGCTCTGCGTTCGTACACGGTGTCTTACCGGGATTGCCGGTTAGCCCCTCCGGCAGAGCCTCGCTGGGCATTGATCGCCTCGGCAATCCTCTGCTTTGGAATTACACTCCCGTGAACGTCATTTACCCACCTAATCCGAACACTCCAGGATTGTGGCCTCAGCTGGCAGCCGATGCCTTTCTCGACGAGACCACCAACGACCCCTATGAAGCGCGGTTGTTAGGTGGGGATTACGAGGACACGCATTACACATTGGCTGAGTGGGAGCGGATCTACCGAGTCGGTGACAGTGATTCGGTACTGATGCCCAACCGGCTAGCAGCCGGCTTCGGCGAGACGCCAGAGAATCTGGCAGCCAGTACACTTCGCCGGGAAATCACGCCCATCTCGCGTCACATGCGGTCACCCAAGCTGGCCGGACGCAGCAGATTTCCGAATCCCAGCTTTCAATTCAACGGCGGTTTCGAAGCATCCGTCAACAACCCGAATAACCCCAACCTGCGACGCGCTGCCGGGGAAAGCTCGTTCTTTGTATTGCTCAACAGCATTCGGGCCATGCGGAATGAACAGCTTCTGCCCGAGGCAGCTCTGAGAACTTTATTTCCGCTTGAGTTCTTCCGCGGCCAGCCCATGAATCTGAACCGTCCCTTTGGCAACGGTATCGACGACGACAGCGACGGGCAGATAGACGAGTCGGATGAATTCCTGGACCCGCCGCGCAGGAATTATATCGGCCAGTTTACCACGCATGCGAATAGTGCCGGCGTCACCACCCCTGGTATACTGGAGGACTATTTTGCGGCCAATAATTTCCTGCCCGGCCAGACACGTTACCCAGCATCATTGGCTGCTCTAGGAACGGATCCTGCGATCGTCTTTTTCAGCCAGCCTTCATCACCGCAGACCACCGATCCTATTTTCTTGGGAATGGAGACCCGGCAACTCTACGCTCGTCACTTGTACTGTCTGGCGCAACTGATTGTTCCAGAGGATTATGCCTTCCCGAACGTGGACAAGAATTACTTTGCCGACTTGATGCAGAGAAAGGCCAACGGTGGCGATGGATCCCCGGCCGATTTCGAGTACACCCGATTGCGTGCCCGAATTCTGGCCCAATGGGCTGTCAACGTGGTAGACTTCCGCGATGCGGATAACGCCATGACCCGCTTTCCTTACGATCCCGATCCCTTCCGCAATGCGACTCTTAACGGTCCGGACTTTAGCTGGGATACGCTCAACGGATTTGCACCAAACGCCGGAAGCTTTGATCCCGACGATCCACAGATGGGTCAGACACCCTACGTGGCCTGGGGCCTGGAGCAGCCCGAGTTGCTGCTTACCGAGTCCTTTGCAACTCACGACACGCGGGTGCGAACCAACGACGATCCCATGCAGACCCGCTACGATCAGTATCGCATTCCGCAAGGCTCGCTATTCTTGGAACTGTACTGTCCGTTAAGCACCGCACGTGCAGGTGGCGGTGGCCGCACCAATCAGGCTGTCCCTGGTCTGGCCTTGGACCCACGACTTCAAGGACGCGGTATGTACGGGCAAGCCGCCGCGGATGCGAGCTTGAATCGAGCCAACGGTGACATGGTACTGAATCTGAACAAGCTTGCTCCCGACGGAGTTCCCGCATGGCGTGTTTATATCAGCGAACCAAAGAGCATCGGCTTGACGGCGTCCACCAGCCCTAACCCGCCTGAGCTCCGTTCGCCCAACGACCGCTTGATGTCGGGACCCTGGAATCCCACGGCGAACCCGCAACTACCAACCAGGCACGATTTGACCTATCAATTCCTGACAGGCAACCTGCGTCCGCCGGCCAACCAGGATCTTTCGGACTCTGCGGTACGTGACGCGGCGGAAGTGGCTGCCGCATACTCCGGTATGATCTTCGACCACACTCAGACTCGAGAGCAGCGGCTGACGCAGCCCGATCCTGCTCAGTCCCGAGTCATTGTATTCGCGCGGCCCAATGGCAACGATTTTGTTCCCACCACCAACAACGTCCCTGGAATCGTTGACCCCGAAAGCCAGGTATTTTTCAATCGTTCGGGCAACATGTCGCTCCGCGGCGGTGAGTACATGGTGATTGGCCCCAGAGAAGTCACTTATTTTGGCTCACGGACCGACGCTCCCACCATCAATCCAGCAGGACCTCAAAATCTGCCCAACTTGCATCGCATCGAGCTCGATGGCAACTGGCCTTCGGTTTACAAAGCGGATAACACGCTAATTGGCAGACGAGCCACCCTGGCACCCTGTTTAACGATGATCGCGGCCGCAGACACGCCGCCCAATGCTTGGATGAATACCAACACGCGAGCCGAAGTCGGCATCAGTGTATCGGAGCCATTTCCCACGGATACTGATTACTACGAAGAGCCGTCCGAGCGACTGAACAGCCAGGACACCGACGGCGACACGGCAGGCCCGCAGCCACGCACCGACGCTTTAGGTTTCGCAAACCTGCCCTACGATGCCTACCATGACTACAGTCTGCCAGGACCGGTGCCTTCCAAGCCTCCTTTCGATCGCGGGCAATCAGGCCCACTGGTCAATTGGGATCCGGATGGCGATGGAGTCTTTAATTTCTGCGATACGAACGCCGACGGTTCTCACGACCAGGATTCCGAGTGGGCGCAACCTGGCACGCAATTAGACTGGTGCACCGCCTACTTACAGCGACTTGCGGACCCAGACAAACCCTTCGATGCCGCCCTGAACCCTTACATTACGGTCGATTGGATTCCCATTGATTTGACCGTCTTCAATGGTGAGGATGAAGACACAACCGGCGACATCTACGACCCGGCAAGCGACCAAATGCGTTTTGCCACGCGACAGAAAGTCGGGCAGTCGCTGAATTCTCGCAGCATGGCTTTTGACGCCAATCTGACCACGGATCCAATCACCTCGGAATGGGTTGGAAGCGGCAGGACGTTTCTGTCTGCGATGACCGACATCCCTCGCGAAAATTACGATGAGAATATCGCCACAACTTTCTTGAAGGCTGAATTGTTCACCGACTCGGCCAACTTTAATGAGCGGCCATCGGCTCCGGACGGTTCCAATGCATTCTCCAGCCTGGGCTTCTTGAACTCGGGCTTCGAACTCTTGGGCGAGGGTGCCACACTTCCCGTTGGAGCCAACATCGGAGGTTACGTGGGAGCTCCTGGTCTGCCTGCGACGGGTGGTACCAGTATCAGTATTTGGCATCCCGACGCCTTATTCTGGCCCAATCGCAGCTTCGTCAGTCCTTTGGAAATGATGTGGGTCCCGCTTAGTGCTCCTGGGCAGTTGATGCATGAATTCACGGCCACGCGATCCCTGTCCAATCTGAACCAGGAGTCGATGTACGCCTCCGCGTTTCGCAATACCAATCCAGCCAGCAATCGCCCCACTTCACCGGGCATTGCGGGCTCGCAGCCGAACGACTTTCCGCCGACCGGCGGTGGCTTGGCCCGCAGCAGCTTCACGCCTTATGGGCATTTGCTGAACTATTTCCAAGAAGTCCCCGAGTTGGAGCTTCCCGCCCTCAATCCCCAAGCGGCGGTTTCAAACCCTCCCTTTCCAAAGAACACGGCGCTGACGACTCTGTTTGATATGATGGAAACTCCATCGCCTTGGGTGGATGCCAACCAGACCGAGTCTCCGGAACTGGTGCAATGGAAGAACTATCAAGCCGCAGGGAACTTCAGTAGTATTCAAGCCGCGGAGAATATTATCTTCGCCCCGTATCGCGCACCCTACAACCAGTTTTCGGAACACGTGGAAGCTGGACGGATCAATCTGAACACCATCTCGGAAACCAACGTTCTGCATGGTATCGGCTCGAACGTCCTCGCGCCCAACGATCGCATCAACATTGGTAATGCTTCCGTGCAAAATGCCGCGCAGCAGTTTACCGACAGTCGTCGCGGCTATGACTATGTCGCCGGATTCTACGACCCCGGTGCCTTGTTCAATCCCAATTTCCCGACGCAATTCGCTGGCGTCTTTCGATCCCAGTGGGCTGCGGGCATGGTTCCGAAAACCCGCGTACCACCGAACCTTTCAGCCGAACTCACCAATTTGGCGAACCGACGTGGCGTGCTCGATCTATTCGCACGGCAAAATCCCGCTCACACCACGCTGTTGAGAGCCAAATCGGAACCCAATTCGTTGGATTCCACTGGCGTGCGATTGCCCGGTTCAGCACCTTTGTTTTCCGCCTCGATTTTCGAAAGTGGACAACAGCGGAATGTGATCAAGGACTTCTTGCCGATCACACGCCTGCAGAAACTCACCACCACGCGTTCGCATGTGTTCGCGGTTTATATGACCGTTGCGTTGTTCGAATATGATCCTGCCACTGGGCAAGTCGGCATCGAGTACGGTGCGGATCGGGGTGAGGCCGAGCGTTATCGAGCGTTTTATGTCATCGATCGCTCCAAGCCGGTGGGCTATCAAGTCGGCGTGGACCACAATGTGGAAAACACGATTTTGGTCCGACGTTATTTCAACACCAACGATTAGCGGCGAGTGCGTTTCCCATGCGAAACGCATGGCAGATCCACAGTCCCGCGATCAAGCTCCGCGCCGAATACATCCGATGCGACCGAAGATCCGTTGGTGATTCGAAATCCACCTTGGATGTCCTTTCCTGCCGTCGCTTCGCGACTGGGGGTGCGCGGTGGTTGCCATACCTTGGGCTAAAGCCCAAGGCTAGTACCTGACGCGACAAGCAATGTTGTAAAAAACCCCGACTAGCGGGGCTTAGTACAAAAGGGTTTTGGGGTACCTTGTATACGAGTCGGACTTCGTCTCGATGGATCTCTATACGGTCGACCAGCAACTTCAGCAGGTCGCGTT
>JANSWS010000316.1 GCA_024743355.1 bacterium | reverse complement strand
TTCACCGCGCGGTTCCCGCAGAATCCGTCCCCAGCAGCGACCTTCGGCTTCCAGCAGAATCTGACCTTGCGGGTTGGAGAGCGCGATGGTCGAAACGTAATAGGCCCGCCGCTGGTCGCCTTTGGCGTTCAGCATCTCCTGGAGAAGTTTGGCATTGTTGCGTTCGTCGGTAGCGTTGGGAGCAGAGTACCGCGCGGAAAATACGCCGGGAGCGCCATCCAGAAAAGGGACACACAAGCCGCTGTCTTCCCCGACCGTCCATTGGTTTAAGTGCATGGCCTGTTCGGAGGCCTTGAGACGAGCGTTGTCAATGAAGTCAGCGCCCGTTTCCTCCACCTCGATCGCATGACTGATGTCGGCCAGCATGCTTAAACGCAAGCCAAGAGGCTCCAGCAAGAGACGTAATTCCTGACACTTCTTGGCATTGTGAGTGCCAAGGATCAGGTGCTGGGGTGGGGCGTAATCTGCTTGAGGTTCCATCATGCAAATAGAGCATGATAGTTGCTACGTTCTCCGTCAATGGGCCACCGTGGCCATTAGCAACTAGCGGCTAGCGGCTAGCGGCTAGAAAAGCCAGGAGAGCAGTCCCGTAGCGAAACTCGTGCAGAGTTTCGGCCACCAAGCAGTCCCGTAGCGAAACTCGTGCAGAGTTTCGGCCAACAAGCGACAACAAAAGCCAAAATTCAGGTTGGACCTGGGCATCAGGCATCAAAGAAAGAGGCGAGAAGGAGGAAGTTGCTGGCGGCTAGTGGTTAGAGTTGAGACGTGAAGGCCAAAGCCGCTAACCAAAATCTCAAATCCCAATGTCCAAAGTCCAAAGATCAAAGCCTGACACCTGATCGCGGCGGTTCTAGCTTCTAGCGTGTGTAGGCTCGCGAACCAGCGCAGCGCCGTTCCGGCCGGAGTGAACTTCTTCTACTCTGAATGTCCGCACAACCCAGATCCCGTGGAGAGAGGTCCGAGGCTTGGCCGAAACTCTCGACGAGTTTCGCAACTAGCAACTAGCAACTAGCAACTAGCAACTAGCAACTAGCAACTTAGGGCTAACGGCCACCTAACAGGGCGCCGCGGTATAAGCCCTGCGTTTCCTTGCGAGGAACCGCCATGGGTTTACCGTCGATGTCGAAGGGGATTTTCTCGAGAGAATTCAGCGATTGGCGATTCGAAATAGCACCCGTTGCGGGATCCTTGACCGTGACGGTTCGGTAACCGCAGTGTTTCTTGATGATGGCCAGCATCTGCGGGTCGTAGTTAAAACCTCCACCGGGTGCCGGGTCGCCAAGTTCGTCAAAGCTGCCAATCGTCACATAGCTTCCGAAGCGATCGTGAAACTGGTAGGCCTCTTCTCCTCGAGCTCGCAGGGCCAGGGTCAGCTTGTTTGCCTTTTCCGCCGCCCGGTCCAAAGCACTCGACGTTTCGTTTGTTTGGGATTTGCCGCCACCAATCAGGTCCGTGCTAGCATAACCGTAGAACGAAGCCACCCGCACCGTGAAGCGGCCGGGGCATTCCAACAGGGAGTGCTCGACCTGCTTGTTCAAATCAAGCACAAAGTCGTCCATCTTAGGCGCCTGAAAGAAGTCGTCGGGCAACAGCGGATTGCGTGTGACGAAGGCGGCACCCATCGGACCTTTTTCTTGGTTGTCTCTTCGTTGGGTGCGAGACCAGATCACGGAGCGATATTGCTGGACTAACCAGTTGCTGGAATCTTTGTTGTCCGCCTCTTGGTTCTCTGCCTGAGAATTTTTTGGCGTGAGAGCTTTGGGAGAGGCCGTGCGGATTTTTTCCAGCGTGGGTTTGATCCTTGGATCTTCCGTCGAGCTAAATTCTCCGACCAGGACAGCAAACACTTTTTCATTGCTGCTATTGGCGTACTGCGTCCATGCCCGGTACTGAGTGGTCGAGCCATCCAACTCGTTGACTAACTGGGTGGTCGAGCCGAGCACGCCGGAGTTGTCGAATGTTTTCTCTAGAATATAGCTGGGTAATCGCAGGTCGCTTCGGATCTCATTGGCCAATTCCGTTGCCTGTTGCTGCGCATCGCTACCTGACAGCGTAGCTGCCAAGATGAGCCAGGGCCCATGTTCGGCCTTTAGCAGCAGTGTTTCCGCGTTTCCCTCCGGCTGCTTCTTGCGAAACATCGAAAGTATCGAGGACTGGTCCGCGGCCAGCACGTTCAGATTCAGCGTCGACATTGCTAGCAATGCGGCAATGGCGAATCGAATAGCTAGCATGCGGGAGGTAGCCAGGAAGCCTCGTTCGATCCACAACGGTCGCCTCTCGCCCCGCGAAAACTGTGGAGTAACGCTCCTTTCGCAGTGCGACAGCTGTGGACATGCGCTACTTTCGCGGAGCGAAAGGCGACTATGAGCCGTTAATTGATGGAACGTTAATGAGGCTGCATGTAAGGGGCTGAACACTCCAGTTCGGCAGGGAATCAACTGATCTGTCATGTCTCTTTTCCGTTATTCCTCAATACGACTGCTATCCAAAGCTCTCGCAAAAGACCGCTCACAGTTCTTCTCTTAGCAGGCGCCGCGAACCAGGGCGAGACAAGTTTTGAGCAGACGGCAAATGGCCTCGCCTGTCCTTGGGGGAATGCGGGGTTTAGGGCGAGTTTGCCGTCTCTGCGCATTACACCTGGTTAATGTATGCCGGATTCGAGGAAGGATTTTGACGATTGTGCCGATGCAAACGATTGTACGTTCGCGCACTTGTTGCGCGGCTTCGGATGGCCTTTGCGATGGGACGAGAATTTAAGATGGCGCAGAGAAAAGCCCACGGCGCGAAATACCGCGGTCGCTCTCAGAAATGCTTGCAAGCTATGCTCCGATTGAGCCTGCTGGGCGGGGGAATACTGGGTGCCATGGCCAATACTGGTTGGGCCCAGGAGTTTTCACGTCCTCAGTTCACCCATGTTCCACCTGCGGCCAATGACACGGCCGAAGAAGCCAGATTGCAGGTCTATAACGTGCCGGCGGAATTGATTGGCCCCATCGGCGCCAAGCTTCAGCTGCACTACCACCAGAACTCGCATGTCAGCGTCACTACGGATCCCAAATCGGGGCAGTTGATGATCATGGCACCGCCGAGTGTCCATCGTGAGATTACCAACCAAATCGATGTTCTGCTCCGCGATACCGCAACGCAGTCCAACAGCAATTCGGCGATGGCCTCGACGCGTCAACGTAATTACTTCTTGAGAAATCTCAGTTGGCGCGAACTAGAAGATGCGATCAAACGATTGGCCGGTCCGGAGCTCGTGGTGACCACCGAACGACAGGGCGAGATCGTCAATCTGCAGATCCCAAATCCACGTGGGATGCATGATATCCTGCAAATTGACCGCCGTGAGAATGTCGTTTCCTTCATTGGATCCGGTGCCTCGATCAACGGTTGGGGGCATATTGTCCATACTTTAGATTCGGGACAGGCTGATCCCCATGTGAGCACGCATGTGGTTCCTTTGGCACCCGCTCGTCCCGCCGCACTCAAGACAGCAGTGCGATTGGTCAAGGCAACGGCTCAGCAAAATATTGGCGGCGGTCAGGTGGAAGCCCAGGTCGAAGTCGGAGACGATGATACTGCGACTGCCATGGGGACTTTGGACTCATTGAGCGCAGATAGCGGACTGTTCGGTGACGTACAAATCGAATTCATCGAAGAGATTGACCTGGTGATCATCCGCGGTAGCAAACGCGATGTGCAGCGGACGCTAGAGGTCATCGACAAAATCAAAGAGCAGGCTGTGAAAACACAGCCGGAAGTCGAGGTCTTTCAGTTGCAACATGCCAATGCAGAGGCGGTCGGCACGTTGGTGACGGACTTGTACGCGAGCATTTATGAAGCCCGCCAAGGCACCGTCAGCATTACTGCATTGGGACAGCCCAATGCCTTGCTGTTGATCGGCCGCAAGGAAGTCATTGAGTCCGTGAAGGCCTTGATTGCCAAAATCGATCAACCCCTTCGACCAGGCGATCAGTTAAAAGTAATTCGCCTGGAACACGCCTCTTCGGTGGACATCGAACAGCGAGTGCGCGAGTTTTTCACTCAGAATCCTCCCGATGGCGAACAACGAGTCGGACTAGGTACACGGGTCAAGGTTCTAGCCGACTATCGCACGAACAGTCTGATCATTCAGGCATCGCCGCGAGAGATGGAGGAAGTGGAGAGGCTGATTGCCGAGCTGGACGTAGAGGGCACTACGGCCGAGAACGAAGTGCGGGTGTTCAAGCTCAAGAACACCCTGTCGGATGATCTGCAAGAGGTGATCAATGAAGTCATCACGGGCCAAGGCGAAGGCGGAGATACCGCCCAAGCTCAGCCGCCCAGTGGTCGCTTGAGCATCGTCAAGGCCAATGGCGAGCCTGTTGAAAGCGGAATCTTGGCAGGTGTCATCATTACCTCGGATCCATCCGTCAATGCTCTGGTAGTTCGGGCTCCCTCTCAAAGCATGGCCTTGATTCAACAGCTGATCGATCAGCTCGATCAGTTGCCGGACGCGGAGGCGCGAATCAAGGTCTTCGAAGTCAAGAATGGAGACGCCACCAGCCAAGCGCAGCTCTTGCAGCAGTTGTTTGGCTTGCAAGTGACGGCTGGTACCAGTCAAACCGGCGGCTTGTTTGGTATCGGGAATCTGGCTCAGCAGCAAGCGGCGCTGACTACCGGCGGTGAAGGTTCGCTGGTGCCGTTGAGAATTTCAGTCGACACCCGCACGAACAGTGTGATCGTCAGCGGATCGCAAAGCGATCTGGAAGTCATCGAGATTCTGTTGCTGCGACTGGACGAAGAGGGTGTCGAGAATCGTCGCACGAAAGTCATCTGGTTGCGTAATGCCGAGGCCGTTGACGTGGCCAATGCCTTGACGCAATTCCTGAACTTGCAGCGCCAGTCCGTCCAGCAGCAGTTGCTGACTGGCGGCTATATCAGCATCTATGAGCAGGTCGATCGCGAAGTGTTTGTGGTTGCCGAACCAGCGACCAACTCACTCATCCTGGGTGCCACTCCTCGCTACTTCGACAGCATTATGGAAGTCATCGATCGCTTGGATCGAAGGCCGCCGATGATCCACATCGATGTGTTGATCGCGGAAGTTGGCTTGGAGGATGACTTTGAATTCGGCGTCGAGTGGGGTATTCAAGATGGCCTGCTGTTTGATCGCCGCAGTGCCACGGGAGGTACGCTGGGCTCTCCCGTGTTCAACGTGCCGCCTTCACAGGTAGCGGGACCAGATGGCTCCCCAATTGATTGGAATCTGCCTTTCAGCGGTCCTTCCAGTGGCCCATACGGCGAAAACGTTGCCGGCCAGGCATTGAGCAACTTTGCTCTGGGACGGACCAACGCGAATTCCATTGGCGGTCTGGTACTGTCCGCCTCGAGTGAAGCCGTCGGCGTCTTGATTCGCGCTTTGCAAGAAGCCGGCAGGTTGCAGGTATTGAGTGCTCCCAAGATTACCACCTTGGAATCGCAGGAAGCTTCGACCGTATTGGTCGGTCAAATCGTTCCGCGGGTTGTTGGCGTAACCAACACGGGAACGATCGGGGGCCAGACCATTACCACTGAGGATACGGAAGTCGGACTGGGATTGGCAGTCGTTCCGCGGGTCAATCAAGACGGACTGATCGTCATGAACATCCAGGTTTTCAACTCGCAGCTAGACGACGAAAACGATGGAATTCCGATCGGTTTCGGTGTCAACGGCGAGGTGATTCGTTCTCCCATTATCGATACGACGCAAGCCACTACTTGGATCAGTGCCTACTCCGGCCAGACCGTCGTCTTTGCGGGGCTGATCAGCAAGAATCGGGCCAGCGTTCGTCGGCAGATTCCCTTCTTGGGCAGCTTGCCCTGGATTGGAGCAGCCTTCCGATATGACATTGAGGCGGAACAACGACGCGAGCTGCTGGTCGTCATGACACCACGCATCATTCAAACGGATGAAGACGTTGAGATGCTCAAGGAGATCGAATCCTCGCGGATGAGCTGGTGCTTGGCGGATGTTCAGAATGCTTACGGCGGCAAGGGTCTCTCGGGCGGCAATGGTCTGTGGGGTCCCGCTAAATCGTCGGTGATTTATCCCGATCTGCAGCCAGCCGTGATTGAAGAACGTGCCCAACCCTACTCCGGTCGGACTTCGGTGTACGGGGAGAGCTATCCCGTGATGGGCGGCACGGCGCCGATCGATGGCATGTTCCCGGCTGTCGAAGGTGGCGTTCCCACCCCGTACAACACCGAACCGATGTATCCGCTGGAAATGACCAATCCGCAAGGCTTGATCGAGCCCGCTGGTCAACCCAACCTGGAAAGCGGGGCAGCCAATTTTCCGCAAAATCCCACGGCGGTAACAACCATCGGCTATTCGCAAACGACCAGTCCGCGGGGTTTCACTTCACCCAGCAGTCAGATTGCACCCAGCAGCCAGATCGCGCCCGGTGGTCAGATCGCGCCCGGTGGTCAGATCCCGCCCGGTGGTCAGATCCCGCCCGGTGGTCAGATCCCGCCCGGCTATCAGAATCCGTCCAGCTACCAGAATCCCTGGAACGCTCGATCGAACTATACCCTGCAGCGCGAACGTCGTTAGTACGAGCAATCTAACCAGCGTCGGCTGCCGCGGCTTTTGCAGATGATGCATATCGGACCATGGAAGGATAAGAGGAGTCGTAATTGATGTTCCTGGAACAACTGTCGAGCATGAACAAACGAAAAGGTCTGTCTTGTTTGCTGGCTCTGTCCTTCGCTTGCATGGGTACGGGCTGTAGCACGCTGAGCAAGAACTCTGGCAGCGGATCGCAAGACTGGTCCATCTCCAAACTCTGGAAGAAAGAGTATCAAATACCGCAGCAAGTGGCGGTCATTTGGTCTCCTGATGTTTTGACGATGCCAGGTAAACCGCCCACCCGAGGCTTTGGTGGACGCGTCTTCTTTTACAACGAGCGATCGCAAGCGATCCCCGTTGAGGGTGAGTTGATTGTGCATGGCTACTTGGGAGATCCCGAATCGGGCGCCACGCAAGAGCAATCGGATAAGACGTTTATTTTCACGGCCGAACAGCTGACCAATCACTTCAGCCCTTCGCAACTCGGCGCGTCTTACAGCATCTGGATTCCTTGGGACGATGCCCGCGGATACCAACAGCAAGTGAGTCTGATTCCAACCTTCAAAACCAAAGAAGGCTTGTTGGTTCAGGGGGCACCGGCCAAGCTGATGCTTCCCGGCAAATCGCTTGAGGCGAACGGCACCAATCCTGACCTGCCCGTGCAGACGATTTCATTCCAACAGAGTTCAACCCCAACCAACAACGGCGTTAAACTTCCGGAGTTTGGTTCCAATCGCGACTGGTCTAAGAAGGAAGATCCAAGCGAGAAGCCGCGGATGCGAACGACCACCATCGAGGTTCCACGAGGAGCTTCTCTTACGAATCGTCGTCCGGCTCAGCGGCTGACCTTGGAGTTGGGAGCAGGCCGTGGCAATCCGGCAAGTGATCCCAGCTCGAGCGGTGAAAACGAATACAGCCAAGGGGTAAGTGTTGGAGGTGCCGCGACTAGAGAGAGTCCGCAGGTTCCTAATTCGACTCCACTGCCAACATTTCCGAGCGTGCCTTCTGGCACGTCAGTGCACAACCAAGCATCCGCAGTCAGCGAAATTCAGCCCGCCTCGCACGAGTCGGCCCAAGTCCGCAGCTTGCCGCCGCCGGGCCAAAGTGGAAAGTCGCCTTTCGCGCAACGTCCGCTGCCTAAGAGCAGCAACTTTGTGCGGCAAGCGAGTTTCTTCGAGTCGCAGGAACCCGTCCGCCGAAACATCGGAGAAAACCCCTAGTGCTCTGTTCGATATTGAGCATTGGTATCAGCCGCAATGCACTAGCACACGGGCCACCATAAGTCGCTCGGACGCTAGTGCCGCGGATTGAAATCTCAGTTCCACCAGAAACAGATCTCTTGCAGCCTGCCTGGACTGCCTACACACTGCGTCGCACGATGGCAACGCTCCTTGCTAATTCATTTTCCTGCCCGCCATCTTCCTGCCATTCCTTCTTGGGTCCATGTCAGAGCCTGGAAGGTTGACATCATGAACTACACAGGTTGCAAAGCCCTGGTAGACTCCTGCCCTGGAGGAATCGCTTGTTCAATCTGCGGCACGAGCGCGTTCCGGCTGATTGGGCAGGCCCCGATTATGAATCTGGACAGGGCAACAGTCCGCCGGCTGTGCAAGCATGATTGGGTGGGCGATGCAGTGGAAAACATTGCCCACTCACAAAGCTGTCAGCCTGCCTTGAAATCCTCCGCGGCCTATTCGCGGGCAGCTGCTTAGACGATCAAACTCTGAGGCTCGCTGGCACCGAATTCTTGATCACGGTGAGCGAGGTGATGCCAGCGGTGGGGGAACGGCGATGACTTCGGACGTATCGTTCCTGGTCGTGCTTGGCGGCGGTGGTGTGTTGGTGGCTCCTTCGCCGAGCACCTGGAGTTCGTTGCGGACGTTATAGACACCAGGCTCGAGCATCAACAGTCCCTCCAGCTTCCGGGCTGTGTCCGAGCTATCTACGGTACCGCTCAGAACAACGGTATCTCCGGCCACTTGTAGATTGACGCTGGAAAGATCCGTGGCAAAGGGAATCCGCGACAAGCGATCGGCAATGTTGTTGGCTCTGGTCAGCCCACTTGGGCGTGGGACATCAAAGCCCAATTTGATGCTCGCGCGGATCGTGGTCTGGCCCTGCTGACCTTGCTGCCCCTGCTGCATGTTGAATCGATTGCCCCCCAGACCACCTCGGGACGCACCTTGAGCAATGCCGAATCCCAGGCCGAAACCACCTAGGCCGCCACCGATGCCACCCAGGCCTCCAATCCCTCCGACTCCACCGATGCCCCCGGTCGTTCCAAAGCCGCCCTGCGTAGACGAGCCACCGACCGTAAGTCCCTGTCCGAACACGTTGTTCGAAAAGAGATCGGTCCCGGGAGGGGCACCTCCCGTTCCGGCCGTTCCCAGCAGTCCCGATTGCCCGCCGGTTGTGGTACCGGTGGTACCTCCAATCCCAAAGCCAGGTCCGCTGAATTGCGCGTGCAGTGGCGCAGCGCCGATGAATACCAATGAGGCGAGCTGTAGGCTGAAACAAAGACTCTTTGGCATGGCAGTTCGACCGGCCTGCAATCCTCGGATAATGGACATCGTCTATCTTTCCTTCGCGGTAGGGTGCGAGCGCTGAATTGAAGGCACTTGCGTTCTTGACATGCTAGCTCCTTCTTTCGAGCTATTCCACCTCTCGGCCTGTTGGTACTGTGAAAGGTTCGAGCCATGGGTCCGGGCCAAATTTGCGCCCATTTCTTGCTAAACACCGACCTGTGCCGTCAAGTTTCGAGCCTCAGAATATCAGCTCCTTGCAAGAATCGCTCAAGTTTTGCGAATGCAAGGAGTATTGCTTCCTACCTTCCTTCGGTTGCTTAGCTAGCAAAGACTGAGAGATTGTGGAGAATTGCGGTAGATTCCGGCGGGTAAGGCTTGTTTCTTGGACGTTGGCGTCAGCGAAATCTCGCAAGATTGAGCGTCTACGTAAGCTGTCAGGAGAGATCATGAACCTTCGAAAAACCGTGTCCAATTGCTTGGTCGGTTTTGTTTTTGTGGCTGGCATAACCCCCACTGATTGGTCCTCGGCCGTCGCTCAAGAGACTGCTGGTGTCAGATTGACTGCGCCCAAATTGTTTCCGGAGAAGACGCTCGCGTACTT